>NZ_MJGC01000044.1 GCF_001746915.1 Desertifilum tharense IPPAS B-1220 | reverse complement strand
CAAAAAAATTACGCCCGCTTCACAAAGTATTCTAAGTCCTTTTTTTAATTCAGAAAAAGCTTTTTCTTCATCTTTTGCTTGTAGGGTTACTGGATCAACAGGATTAATTCTTAGCCAACAGTCTAACAAATATTTTACCGTCGCAGGTTTTTCCCAGACTTGCAATAAACAAGCCCCTAACGAGGAGTCAATATAATTTAGATTCTCCTCCACTAGAGAATTGTCTCCAAGAAATACAGCAGTTTTTTCATTTATGCTTTGAATGAGTCGATCTCTTTTAAAATCATTTTTGTTTTGAGGATGTAAAGTTACTTTGGCATTTACCCAATCTTCTTCTCCCCATTTTTCAATTGATAATACTTGGGAATTTACTTGAAGGTTGCCACACCAAAAGTCAATTAGGCGATGATATGGATGAAGAGTCTCAAACCATTCCAACTGTTTGCGCTGAGAAATTTCATCCCAACTTTTTCCAATGATTTTGCTAGCTTTATCGGGTTCTTCAAATAGATCCTTGATTTGCCAAGTTCTACTCTGAACCATCTCTATAAATTCCAGTTCTGCGGCTTCTAGGAGTTCAAACATCTCCCGAACGCTAAAACCACGATCTCCTCTCAATATATGATTCGCTAAAATGCTTTCCTCGTTGCCTTCTTTACAATATTCAGCATACCAAGATCGCTTCTTTAACCACGTTTCATCTTTGATGACTGCCATGATTTCTCGGACGGCTTCTACTTCCTCTTCTTGCGGTGCGTCTGTTCTCACCCCTAAAAGGGTAAAGGCTTCTTGAGCCATATAATAAATTAATCTTTGGCTGAGGCTGTGGAGGTTTGTGCGAATAATGCCTTGAGGGGTTAAGACGGCTTTCATTGCCTTTAATCCTTCAAGAGGATCGGGCACTAGATATAGCACTTCGTCGCAGTTAATATAATCGAAGCGGTGGGGTAGATCGGTGAGTTCTTCGAGTTTCATGGCGTGAAACTCGCCGTTTTCTAAGCCGTGATAGCGGAAACGGTCGCGGGCTAATTCTACCGATTTTTCGGAGATGTCGATACCAATAATTTGAGCGCCGGGGTTGGCTTCTGCGAGGAGTAAGGCTTTGTATCCGCTACCGCAACCTGCATCTAGGATAACTTTGCCTTCGGTGCTGACGACTTTTTGATCTCTGATGTAGTAGGGGGTGACTAGGCTGTGAATGTAAAGCTGGTAGGGGGGTTCGTCTTTGGGCGATCGCTCTAGCGGTATTCTGGGATAAGGGGCTGTATTGAAGTGCTGGCGTAGGTTTTCCACCATTTCAGCCGTTAACTTACTCATGTTGCTTTTGTCCCTGGATGCTAAAAGCGTCAATCCTAATCTTTCACCATCATAAAAGATATCCTGGCCCGCTCCGCTAACCGTTGCCTGTAAATCTCAGTTATACTATATTAGTCGTAGTCGTTATGAGTTTAGTTAAATCCTATGGCAAATCCGGCGGTAGAAAATCTGATTATTATTGGTTCAGGCCCCGCAGGTTACACAGCCGCAATTTATGCAGCCAGGGCCAACCTAAAGCCTGTCGTCTTTGAAGGCTACCAAATGGGGGGTATACCGGGCGGACAACTCATGACCACGACAGAGGTTGAGAACTTCCCCGGTTTCCCCGAAGGCATTACAGGCCCTCAACTGATGCAGCGGATGAAGGCCCAAGCCGAACGTTGGGGTGCAGAACTGTACACCGAAGATGTGATTTCAGTTGACCTCAGCCAACGCCCTTTTATAGTCCGTTCTGAGGAACGAGAGTTCAAAACCCATAGTATTGCGATCGCAACAGGTGCAACTGCGAAGCGTCTGAACCTACCCTGCGAACATCAATTTTGGAGTCATGGCATTTCCGCCTGTGCCATTTGCGATGGTGCAACCCCCATTTTCCGAGGCGTAGACCTCGCCGTCATTGGGGGTGGCGATACAGCGGCGGAGGAAGCCATTTATTTAACCAAATACGGTTCCCACGTTCACCTGTTGGTTCGTCGTAACGAATTGCGCGCTTCTAAGGCGATGCAAGACCGCGTTATTAACAACCCGAAAATTACGGTTCACTGGAACACCGAAGCTGTCGATGTGTTTGGTGAAGCCAACCACATGAAAGGGATAAAACTCCGCAACAATCAGACGGGTGAAGAAAGCGAATTGCATGTCAGAGGGTTATTCTACGCCATCGGTCATACACCCAATACCCAACTGTTCCAAGGTCAGCTTGAACTGGATGATACGGGTTATATTGTCACCCACAATGGCTCTGTAGAAACCAGCGTTGAAGGGGTTTATGCTGTAGGAGACGTGCAAGACCACGAATTCCGCCAAGCGATTACCGCCGCAGGGAGTGGCTGTATGGGCGCGATGCTAGCAGAACGCTGGTTATCGGTTAATGGATTAGTCCAAGAATTCCACCAAACGGAAACCGAAGCCGCCCCGTCAGAAGCCCCGAAACAGCAAGCGACTGACCCAGAGGCTAGCTTTAATTTGGCGTCCACGCATCATGAGGGCGGTTATGCCTTACGGAAATTATTCCATGAGAGCGATCGCCTGATCGTGGTGAAATATTCTTCCCCCACCTGCGGGCCTTGCCACACCCTCAAACCCATCCTAGCTAAAGTGATTGATGAGTTTGATAGCAAAGTTCACTACGTTGAAATCGATATCGAACAAGACCCCGATATCGCCGAAAATGCCCAAGTTACGGGAACGCCAACGGTACAGTTCTTCAAAGATAAGGAACTCTTGACCGAACTTAAAGGTGTCAAACCCAAAAGTCAGTATCGCGAACTGATTCAAAGCAGTTTGTAATGTCCTAAACGTCCAGAAACCGGGTTTCTCGCCAAGCGATCGGAAACCCGGTTTTTTAGCATAGACTAGGATTGAGTTTTATCGCTGTACTCAGTAAGGTTAGGACCGAAGTGAACTGCTAAAAGAATGAGACTCACTCGGTTTTAACTCAGCACTCAGCACTTTATAGCAGTAGTAGAGAGCGATCGCACTTCTGCCCGAACCGCCCGGAACATCCCAAAGCGACACAACCCCGTCCCAAACGCCAGCCGCATCAATAACAGAGTTGGGACTTCTCGCAGAGATTTGAGAAAGCCAAACCACCCAAACTTAATTAAACCATCGGGGCGAATAATCCCTTGCCAAATGGAATCCAACCAGGAAGGGAGAGTTTCTTGAGTCCAGTCATCGGTTTTGACTTCCCCTGTTGCTAGCCCAGTGGCGGCTAAAAGTTCGGCAAATCCTTCTATACTAGCGAAAGCTGGATGCGACCACTGATCGAGCAATTGCTTCATAACCAGTCTTTCCCAAAAGTTTAGCGGCTTTTGGCGATCGTCGCGCTGGTTCCAGTCTGCCACGACTAAAATACCACCCGGCTTGAGGACGCGGATTAACTCTTTAGCAAAAACGGCCTTATCGGGCATATGGGGGCCGGCTTCAATTGACCAAACCACATCAAAGCTAGCATCCGGGAAGGACATCGCCATCGCGTCATTGACCTGAAACTGGGCGTTCACGTCTTCAGGCGTCAGTTCTTGGGCGCGTTTCACCTGTTGGGGACTAATGGTAATCCCTGTCACTGCAAACCCATAATCTTTTGCCAAAATACGGCTGCTGCCACCAATCCCGCAACCCACATCTAAAACGGTGGTTCCTGCGGGTAATTGATCTAAGCCTCCCCAACGAACCATTTCATGGACAAAATCCGATTTAGCGATGCGGAAATCTTTGCGTTGCGGCGGCGAACCATAATGGCCTAAGTGGATATGGTCGCCCCAATAAAATTCTAAAATCCCGTCATCAGTCCATTCGTCATAGGACTGGGCGACAGAATCAGCCGATTGATAGCGGCGAGGGGTGAGAAGATAGAGAAGAATTCCGGCAATCAGGACGGCGAAAAGCGTTCCTAAGAGTAAAAATAGAGGCATGGATGCGATTTTGCGTGTGAATCAACCTTTCGCATGATATCGCGCCTTTCTGGGGCTTGCTTGGGGTGAAAGGCTGGCCTTAAAAGCTATACCATAGGCTGTTAGTTCTCTGCGATCGCAATCCATGACCTCACTTCGCAACAACTTGCTGCGCCTTGTACGCCCTGCCACTCGTCCCAACCTCTCAATGCAATTAATGGCAGTGGGGGCTGTCATTACAGGGTTTTTCCTGTTGGTTGCCTTACTCGCCCCGTTACTCCAAAGTTGGGGATGGATACAAAGCCCTACGGAATCCCTCATTAACCCCATCCACGCCGAACCCTCCGCCCGCTATTGGTTTGGGACGAGTCGCCAAGGGTATGACGTGTTTTCTCGGACGCTGTTTGGTTCCCAAGCCGCTTGGCAAGTTGTGATTCTCGCCACGGCCTTAAGCTTGCTAGTAGGCGTTCCCTTGGGGTTAGTCAGCGGCTACCTAGGAGGCAGATTAGACCGGGTGCTGCTATTTTTAATGGATACCATTTACACGCTACCCGGTTTGCTGCTGTCGATTACCCTGGCGTTTGTGGTGGGGCGAGGGGTCATCAATGCGGCGATCGCTCTCAGCATTGCCTACGTTCCCCAATACTACCGCGTCGTCCGCAACCACACCACCAGCGTTAAAAATGAGCTATTTATTGAAGCCGCCCAAGCAATGGGGGCTTCCACTTGGACAGTCTTAACCCGCTATTTATTACTCAATGTCATTCAAAGCGTTCCCGTCCTATTTACCCTAAATGCGGCTGATGCCATCTTAACCTTGGGGGGATTGGGCTTTCTGGGTTTAGGACTGCCCGAACAAACACCGGAATGGGGAAACGACCTCAGACAAGCTTTAGAAGCTTTACCCACGGGCATTTGGTGGACAACCTTATTTCCAGGGATGGCGATGACGTTGATGGTGGTAGGTTTATCGCTATTAGGGGAAGGCTTAAACGAGTTTGTTAATCCGAAACTCCGGGATAAAGCCTAAAATAGGTCAGCAACATTTCAGGAACCAATATGGGACAAGCGCCCAAAACAACGATTGGGATTGATATTGGCGGATCGGCAGTTAAGCTAGGACGTTTTGACGAACAGGGGAATTGCCAGCAGTCGTTAAAGGTAGAAACGCCGCAACCCGCAACGCCAGAAGCGGTAACTGCGGTTGTTGTGGATGCGATCGCCCAAATTGACCCTCAAGGAGATTGTAGCGCCATTGGCGTTGGCGTTCCTGGCCCAGTCGATCCAACGGGCAAAATCTCCCAAATTGCCATCAACCTCAAAAACTGGCGCGATGTCCCCCTCGGTCAATGGTTAGAAGAAAAAACTGGAAAACCCACTATCCTAGCCAATGACGCCAACTGTGCGGGGCTAGGAGAATTTTGGATTGGGGCGGGGCGTTCGTTCCAAAATTTGATTTTACTCACCCTAGGGACGGGCGTAGGCGGCGCTATTATCCTGGATGGCAAGCTGTTTACCGGCCCGCGAGGCACCGCCGGGGAGTTAGGCTTAATTACCCTAGATCTCTATGGCCCAGAATGTAATAGTGGCAATCGCGGATCGCTAGAACAATATCTTTCCATCCAAGCCATTCGCCGCCAAACCAGTTTATCGCCTAGCGAACTCGGTCACTTAGCCCAGGTTGGAAATCATCAAGCCCTAGACTTTTGGCGAACCTACGGTCATTATCTAGGGGCAGGGTTAGCCAGTTTAATCTACGTTCTCACCCCAGAAGCCATCATTATCGGCGGGGGTATCTGCGAAAGCGCCCAATTTTTCCTCCCCACCACCCTCGCAGAAATTGAACATCGGGTTTTACCCACCTCCCGCGAAGGGTTACAAGTCTTAGTGGCGCAACTGGGCAACCAGGCGGGGATGGTTGGGGCGGCTAAACTGGCATGGGATCTCCTTTAAAACTTTGCTGTATTCTCCTGACTCGATGCAGAGAGGGGAGAGCGATCGCTTTCCTATACTGAGTCATTGCTAATGTATTAATACACGCGGAAAAAATCTCGATCGAGGAGGATCTACAAGCCAGGGCTGCTTATATTCGGAAAGAATCTTAATCAATACCGATGCAAGTCATGACCTTAGAATGGAGTAGCTCTATAAATAAGCCAGTAACATTCAAAAATCAATTGTTTTTGCCTCCTCTCCCTAATTCGCTTCAACAAGCTATAGAGACGGCAATGAGTCAGCACTATGAAGAGCTTTATGAAGAAGAATCCGATGGGTCTATCTTACTTGAAGAAGCCTTGATTAAAGTCCTAAATTCATTTCAAAGCGACAATAATTTATTGACACAACTCCGTTATGTTTGGATGGCTTTAATTTTAGTTACTCTTGTAGAACCTACTATTAAATATTATCAACCTAATAATTCAATTCCAGAAAAAACGATTAATCGATTGATGATTTGGCTGCTGATGAATATTACAGAATTTTCTAAATCAAGAAACCAGTCGAATCGTTATTCCCAAACCGATGTAGATTATTTCTCGTCAATAGATAAAACTAATTTTTCTGTGGATCGGGAAATTCCTAGTTTACAAATCTTGTCAGAAGCTTTAGATGTTTATATCAATGCAACTAAGCTCCTTGAACCCGATTATTCTTTACAAATACTGCTAGATATTCTAGATAACTGCTTAGAAGGGTATGCTATCATTCCAGGTTCTGAAGGAAGGCGAAAACTTTTTGACTGGTGGTTGGAAGATGTTGTCCCATCAGTTTGGTATTTGCATTCCCCTACCTCTGTAGGCTTGTTAAATGAATTAACAGGTAATGACTACAATTCTGTATTCAGTAGATTAAACAACATAAGCGATTTGATGCGGAAATCTTTGATGAATTAGCATAGATATTGCTGTTCATCTGAAATCGCTCGATCGAGCCACCGATCGCTCAAGGCATCGAATCCCCTATCGTTTTCTCAATATAGTCCATCACTTGCTTATAAGCCTCGGCGTGGGCTTGGGGATGGAGGACAATGGGGGTTGTGCTATCAGGTAGCCAAAACGTAATCTTCTTGCTGTTGGGTTCGCAGCAGAAGGTACTGATCGAATTGAGATCGATCAGATACTCGCAGCGATCGTAATTCATTTTGAGCCAGTGCGCCCCTAGGGAGTAGCCCGTGCGTTGTTCGATGTAACTTTGGATAATTTGATGACTCTCTGAATGAGTTTGAGGACTCAGCACAATGGGAATGCTACTATTGGGCAACCAAAAGGTGATTTTCCCGTTTGGCGCACTGGCAAAAGCACTCACTCTGTCGAGATCGATCGCATAGATATCTCTCTCAAAGATAATTTTGACCCAAGATGCCACGCGACCTCCTCTGTGCATTTAAGAGACTTCGGCAGGGGAGATGGATGCCCGATCTGGGGGTTGAATGATGCCAGCCTTCGCATTATCTAGCGCGATCGCAGCACTTACAAGCCCTCTAAACAAAGGATGAGGATGGTTGGGACGCGATTGTAACTCAGGATGAAACTGAGTTGCAATGAAAAATGGATGATTGGGGAGTTCCACAATTTCCACTAAACGTCCATCGGGAGAGGTGCCACTAATGGTATAACCTGTTTCTAAGAACAGATTGCGATAAGCATTGTTAAATTCATAACGGTGGCGGTGGCGTTCGTAAATCACCTCTTGTTGATACAGAGAAGCGGCGAGGGTATTGGGCGACAACCGACAGGGATATAACCCCAGACGCATCGTCCCCCCTAAATCTACAACATCTTGCTGCTCTGGCAATAAGTTAATGACTGGGTTAGGCGTATCGGCGTCAAATTCTGCACTATTGGCCCGATCTAAGCGAGCAATGTGTCGCGCCCATTCCACAACAGCGCATTGCATTCCCAAGCATAGCCCTAAAAACGGGATCTGATGGTCTCTGGCATACTCGACTGCGCTAATTTTGCCATCAACGCCGCGAATGCCAAATCCACCCGGTACGACAACGCCTTGAACGTTGGCTAGATAGCGTTCTGCACCATTAGCTTCAATATCTTCGGAGTTTACCCAGCGGAGGTTGAGTTCGCAGTCATGGGCGATCGCAGCATGGCGCAAAGCTTCCACCACAGACAAATACGCATCGCTGAGGCGCACGTATTTCCCGACTAGGGCAATTTCTAGCTGGCGCGTTGGACTATACATCCGTTCGACCAAGCGTTCCCAATTGGCGAGATCGGGTTGACGCTGTTCGAGGTGCAACAGTTCTAGGGTTTGATGAGCCAATCCCTCTTTTTCTAAGATTAACGGCACTTCGTAAATACTGCGGGCATCTTGGGCAGTAATCACGCAGCGCACAGGCACATCGCAAAACTCAGAGAGCTTATCTTTTAAGCCGGGGGGAAGAGGGCGATCGCTCCGACAGACTAACACATCCGGCTGAATCCCAATCGAACGCAACTCCTTAACTGAGTGCTGAGTCGGCTTGGTTTTCATTTCCCCTGCCGAAGGAATCCAAGGCACTAAAGTAACATGCATATACAGCACATTTTGCCGCCCTACATCCTTACGAAACTGGCGAATCGCTTCTAAAAAGGGCAAAGACTCAATATCGCCAACCGTACCGCCAATCTCTGTAATTAAAACATCTGGATTCGCATGGCGGGCAACGCGTTGAATCCGGTCTTTAATTTCCGTGGTAATGTGAGGGATAACTTGAACCGTTCCGCCTTGATAGTCGCCGCGCCGTTCCTTGTTAATCACCGACTGATAAATCGATCCCGTAGTGACACTATTGAGACGCGTCATTGAAGTATCGGTAAAGCGCTCGTAGTGACCTAAATCTAAATCCGTTTCCGCGCCGTCCTCAGTGACAAAAACTTCACCATGTTGGAACGGACTCATGGTGCCTGGATCGACGTTAATATAAGGATCTAGCTTGAGAATGGAAACCGAATAATCTCGCGACTTCAGCAGGCGTCCTAGGCTAGCAGCGACAATTCCCTTTCCAATGCTAGACACAACACCGCCAGTCACGAACACAAACTTAGTCATAAAAATTATGGCAATTCACGCGTTGAGTCAACATACTCCGATAATTGTGCCATAGTCTCAGTCAGGAACCGAGAGGGCAAATTTACGGATTGCAAACCAAAACCTGAGCGCTTCCTAAAACCAGCGCTAAACTCAGACCTGTTTGAGCAGTATCTCCTAACTCAATATTACTAGGAATTATGGATTGGGGAAGAAGAGGATGGGGAGGTGGGGAGATGGGGAGTTAGGAGTTAGGGGTTGGGGAAGAGGATGGGGGGGTGGGGAGATGGGGAGTTAAGAGTTAGGGGTTGGGGAAGAGGATGGGGAGATGGGGGGATGGGGGGATGGGGGGATGGGGGGAGGGGAGAAAAAGATAAATCGGCTATTGTTCTATATACTTCATTCAGAACTCAGCACTTACTTCCCCACTCAGCACTTACTTCCCCACTCAGCACTCAGCACTTTACACTCAGCACTCAGAGAAGCACCCTCTTCCGGCTGGGGTAAATCTACTGTAAGAGCGATCGCCATTTCGCTGAAACTTTCCTTGGGATAGAGGCTCGATTCAGTAAAATCGCGGATATATAGATTTATCTTTAGCAAAACCTGATTGAGAAACGCTCATGTTTAACCTGATTGAGAAAACGATTCAACCCCTTCAGTTAAACTATAAAATTCTCGAAGCGGCTTACGAACTGTACCTCAAAGCCCCCCAGTCTGATTATCCAGAGATTAACCTGCAAGAGCTATCGCGCAAAACCGGGGCCAGCATTTTAGAATGCCGTAATGCGATTGTTTCGGCAAACGAACTGAGGCGCTTTCCCAACTGTGCCCTTTGTGCGTAACTTTGCGGAGATAATAGAAAGGGCAGACCGATAGGAGCGATCGCATGAAAACTCAACAACTCGGAAACACTGGAATTCAGGTGAGTGCTATAGGTTTGGGAGGAATGCCGCTTTCTTTAAGCGATCGCCCCAGCGAAGCCGATGCGATCGCCGTTATTCACAAAGCCCTCGATCTCGGTATCACCTTCATCGACACCGCCGACTCTTACTGCAAAGACGAATCCGACAAACACCACAACGAACGCCTGATCTACAAAGCCCTTCAGCAATATTCTGGCGATCGCAGCCAGGTGAAGGTTGCCACCAAAGGCGGTTTAATGCGTCCTCAAGGCAGTTGGACGCGCAACGGCAATCCCCAGCACCTGCGTCAGACCATTGACGAAAGCTACGAGGCGCTAGGCGGCGCAAAACCGATCGATTTGTGGCAATACCATGCCCCCGATCCGGAATATGCCATTGAAGAATCCCTCGCCCCCGTCAAGGAAGCCGTAGAAGCCGGTAAAATTCACTATGTCGGCGTTTCCAACTTCTCCGTAGAACAAATCCAACGCGCCCGCGACGTGGTAGAAATCGTTTCAGTCCAAAATCAGTACAACCCCTGGCATCGCCAACCTGAAACTGATGGTACCCTAGCCTACTGCGAGCGAGAAGGCTTAACCTTTCTCCCCTGGAGTCCTTTGGGAGGAAGCCGTCGCGTCAAAAGCCTCTCCTATTTCTCAATCCTGACAGAGTTAGCCAAGGAAAAGGGCGTTTCACCCCATAATATTGTCCTGGCTTGGTTGCGGGCAAAGTCACCTTGCATCCTCCCCATTCCCGGCGCGAGTAAAATTTCCAGTATCGAGAACTCTGTCAAAACCCTAGAAGTTAGCTTAACCCCCTCCGAAATCGAACAAATCGATCGCGATACCACCGACTAACAAGCCTAGCGTTCCCAATGCTCGACTAAATATTGCTCGATCAGTTCGGCTGCATAACGGTTTCCGGCAATATTCCAATGGCTATCATTGGGTTTGTAAAGGCGAGTCGTTTGGTGCTTTGTGCGGAAGGCATCTAACAAATCAAGATACTCAATTTGTTGTGTTTGTAAGGCGTCTCGGAGTTGGCGGTTAGGGAGATCGAAGTCAAAATTATCAGATTCCGCGTTTAAAAGCTGCAAAACATCCTTTTGTAGGGTGGGATCGATTTGCACTTCATCAGGAAGCAAGACAACCAACAGGCGAATATTTTTATAATCGCAAATTTCTTTAATTCTCTGCAAATAGCTGAGGGTGTAATCGAAAACAGGGGTAAATTCTGGATTTTGTTTTTGATAAATTGCCGTTCGGCTTGCTTCCATTTGCAGGTAATTTTCGTAAGTCCATGTGGGTTCATCGTCGTTATAAACCCAATTTTCGGGTAAGAAGGTTTGTCCCTCATACTTAGTTTGCATATCGCCGATGAACTTAAAGAAGGAAGCCAGATAGGAATAACTATAAAGAGGTCTGGCTAATTTTTGATTTTCTGCATCTAAAAAGTCATTCCCCACAAAAAAGGAGACAATCACTAAATCGGGGTTGACTTCCAATCCCTCATTCATTAACACCGCGAAATAATCTCTGGGATTTAAGTTGGGAATTCCCATATTAATCGTTTCTACGGTTTTGCCGCGACGGTTTAAGGCAGATTCGAGTAAGGTGTGGTAGTTATGTTGATAGGGAACCACTCCAAAGGCGAAAGAATCGCCAATGCCTAGAATTCTATAAACTCCCTCGGCTTTAGCAACGTCAAACTCAACATCTTTGAAGCCTCTAGAGTTGAGATAAAAGTCGTAGTCGCTGGCGAAGGGTTTGCCGCGAAAACGGTTGTAGGAGTTATCGTAAAAAATAAAGGTTGGATTAATCCGATTGAAGACTCTAAAGGCAATTTCGGTAAACGCTACAGAAATGAGCGCAATAATCAGCGTTTGACGCAGAACGAGCAAGACTTGCTGGAGTTTAAACTTCATGACTGTTACTTAAGCGATCTCACACCTGCAAATAAGTTAGCACCATAACACCTTTGGGGTGAGATTGAAGCCCTAGAGTTGACCGTTACTGTTCGGCGCAGTGGTGGGAACTGGCATCACTAAAACCTTATCGACGCGGTTCCCATCCATATCCATGACTTCAAAGCGAAACCCTCCCCACTCAAAATGGACGGCGGCGGTGGGAATGTGACCTAAATAGGTAACGACAAAACCGCCAAGGGTGTGATAGTTTCCGCGCTGTTCTCCGGGGAGTTCGGGTAAGCGAAAAAAGGCTTTTAATTTTTCAATGGAAATCATACCATCGACTAACCAGGAACCATCCTCGCGTTGAGTAAATCCCGATTCTTCGGGTTCGTGGCTAGAGGGCATATCGCCCACGATCGCCTCTAAAATATCATTGAGCGTAACTAAGCCTTGAATGACGCCGTATTCATCTACGGCTAAGGCGATATGGGTGCCTGTTTTTTTGAATAACTCTAATACTTTAAGCGCTCGCGTTCCTTCTGGCACAAACAGGGGTTGGCGCAGGCTAACGGTTAAGTCTAGGGGTTGGTTCGCCAAGCAACTCGCGAGTAAGTCGGTGACTTGTACGACGCCTAAGACTTCATCGGGACTTCCCTGACAGACGGGGAAGCGGGTGTGAACGCTGGTAATAATTTTTTGGCGGTTAACTTCGAGGGGTTCGTTGAGATCGAGCCAGACGATTTCGGGTCTGGGGGTCATAATAGAGCTTAAACGGCGATCGCCTAAACGCAAAACTCGTTCGACCATTTCTTGTTCGGCGGCTTCAAAGGTTCCGGCTTCTGTTCCTTGCTGGATGAGGATTTTGAGTTCTTCTTCGGTGACGGAGGGGAGAGGCGCGGCGGGGTTAATTCCCAGCATTCGCAACACCATTTCTGTAGAAGCGCTCAACAGATGTACGATCGGGGAAGCGATCGCTGAAAGGAATGACATCGGACGCGCTACTAGGGTGGCAATTTCTTCGGGACTGTTTAAGGCGAGCCGTTTGGGAACCAATTCGCCGACGATTAGCGATAAGTAGGTAATCCCAATCACGACTAAACTAAAGCTGAGAGCCTGGGCGTAGGGTCGAAACATCGGAACGCGCTGCAATTCTCTGGCGAGGGACTCTGATAGGGTGGCTCCCCCGAAGGCTCCTGCAAAAATGCCCACTAAGGTGATCCCAACTTGAACGGTGGATAGAAAGCGGTTGGGAGTATTGGCGAGGTCTAAAGCCGTGCGTGCTTTGAGATTACCTTGGTTAATCAGTTCTTGAAGCCGCGCTTTGCGCGAAGAAATAATCGCAATTTCTGACATGGCAAAAATGCCATTCGCCACAACCAACAGCACAATGACTAGAATTTCGACGCTAAGGGAAGACATTCAGGGCATTTCCCCAACACGGATTGATCGGAATTCGCTTCACGATTAGTATTACCTAATGCTCGGTACAGATACAACTTTAGGAGTAGGTAAAGTGCGGTTTAGCGGGCTTGATTCTCACATTTTTCCTCCTTTAGGAATATTGATTTGCTGTCTGTGATAACTGTCACAGCGTTTTTGTCTAATTATCACACAAAAGACTCATTAGAGGTCACTAGATTTAAGGGACGCGATCGCCAAAACGGCTGATTTAAATTAGGCTTTTTTGGTGTTTCAATCACTTAGAGTGTCTCTGAACGATCGCATCATAGAAGTATAAAATTTCACATTATGTAGGGTGTAAGTGAATGTCAGATTTGTCGCTGTATACGTTAGCATTTGCGTCTCAAGGTCAAACGGTGGCTGAGTTGGTCTTTCAAGTGTGTCGGACTGGCACGATTGATTATCACCATCGTCAGTTGTTACAGTCTTTTTTGTTACAGGAACATTTGACGGAAGAGGATCATACTGCAATTGACCGCTTGCTCTATGCCGTGCGCCGAGGGTGGCTACAGATTGTGGATTAACCGTTCTTGATTATGTCTTTGTTCGGTCAGGTTATTTGCTTCAAGGGATACTTTTTGGGAGCCAGTTTTATTCTCACGTTTATTTAAGAAACTCGAAGAATAATCACAGGTACCCAATGAAATAATACGACAGTAAAAAAGCCAACATTAACAAACGATTGACTGCGCGCCTACTTCGCAAGATCGCCGAATTCAAATCATAAAAAATCCCTCTTCAAGAGGGATTAGTGCCCCAGTATCGCAACGGCTCCAATCGCGAACCGCCTTGAAGGGGTGCTTAAAGCAAATAGAGCAGCGTAAACAGCACGATCCACACCACATCAACAAAGTGCCAGTACAGCTCCGCTGCTTCCACGCCAAAATGATGCTCGCTATTATAATGGTCGGATTTGCGCGATCGCCACAGGACGCCCAAAATCAAGAGCAGTCCAAACAAAACGTGCAAGCCGTGGAACCCCGTTAAGACGTAAAAGGTACTCGCGAAGAGGTTGCTTTTCAGTCCAAAGGGAAGGTGAAAATACTCATAAATCTGGCCGCAGAGGAACACCGCCCCCATCAGCGCCGTTGCGCCGAACCAAATCCGCAACCCGGCTTGGTTATTTTTCTTAATGGCGCTATCCCCTTGGTGCAGCACAAAGCTACTCGCAATCAGAATCAGCGTGTTAATTCCCGGAAGCAAGAGTTCGAGTTCCGATTCTCCTTCGGGACGCCAATCGGGAGTATTGAGCTTAAAGGTTAAGTAAGCGGCAAACAAGCCCAAGAAAATCATCGATTCTGCGACCAAAAACATGATGACGCCGAAAATGCGATGATCGGGATGCTCTCCATGATGACCGGATGCGATCGCTTCTGTCTGATAATTCAGGGCTGTTTGACCAGAGTCAACCGTTGAACCTTGCATGAATTTATTGTCCTCTATCCATTGACCAACAAAGGGGGGTAACGTCAGTTGCCTCTATCCGACAACTGACGCCAACACTTAACCCGGATTTGCATTCACTTCGGCTAAAAGTTCCTCGACAGACTTATCTTCCCCAGGTTGGAGAAGATCCGTGCCATAGTCGTAAGGGCCCGACCATAAAACCGGCTCATCGTAGAAGTTTTCCACCGGAGGTGGAGAAGCCGTTTGCCATTCCAACGTTAACGCCTGCCAAGGATTCCCTGTGGCTTTGGTGCCATAAATCCAACTCCAAACCGCATTGATAATAAACGGAATGGTCGAAACCGCCAGGATATAAGAACCAATGGTACAAACCAAATTAATGGTTGCAAACTCTGGATCGTATTCTGCAACCCGGCGCGGCATCCCTTGCAAGCCTAACCAGTGCATCGGCAAAAAGCACATATTAAAGCCGACTAGCGTCAGTACAAAGTGAATTTTCCCCCAGGTTTCGTTCAGCATCCGTCCCGTCATCTTGGGGAACCAGTGGTAGAGTCCTGAATAAATCCCGAACATGCTGCCACCGAACAGGACGTAGTGCAGGTGAGCCACCACAAAGTAAGTATCGTGGACGTGGATGTCAAAGGGAACTGAAGCGACCATAATCCCCGACAAACCGCCAATCACAAACATGGAAACAAAGCCCATGCCAAACAGCAAAGCACTGTTGAGTCGGAGTTTACCGCCCCACAGGGTTGCCAACCAACTAAAGACCTTAATCCCCGTGGGTACGGCAATGATCATCGTCGTGATCATGAAAAACATCCGCAACCAAGCAGGCGTGCCGCTGGTGAACATATGGTGCGCCCAAACGATTAGGCCCAAAAAGCTAATCGCTAGACTAGAGTATGCGATCGCCTTATAGCCAAAAATCGGCTTGCGGGCGTGAACGGGCAGGATCTCCGAAATCATCCCGAACATCGGCAGAATCATAATATAGACTGCCGGATGGGAATAGAACCAGAACATATGCTGGTAAACGATGGGATCGCCCCCGCCCGTTGGGTTAAAGAACGTCGTGCCGACAATCAGGTCAAAACTGAGCAAAATTAACGCGCCAGCCAGCACGGGCGTTGACAGCAAAATTAACGCCGAAGCAGACAGCATTGCCCAGCAGAAAAGCGGCATTTGGTTATACCCCATTCCCGGCATCCGCATTTTGATAATCGTCACTAGGAAATTAATCGCCCCCAAAATGGACGAGGTTCCCAAAATCAAGACGCTCAAAATCCAGATCATCTCTCCCGCCTGACCCGATACGGTACTCAAGGGCGGGTAAGAAGTCCAGCCTGCTCCCGGCGCTCCCACAAAGAAGCTGCTTAACAGCAAGATCCCTCCAGGCGGGATCATCCAGAAGGCAACCGCATTCAGCTTGGGAAACGCCATATCTCGCGCCCCAATCATCAGCGGGATCAGGTAGTTTCCAAATCCTCCCGTACCCGCCGGAACAATCCACAGGAAGATCATCACCGTAGCGTGAACGGTAAACAGGCTGTTGTAAAGCTCGCGGCTGACAAAATCAGCTTGGGGGGTTGCCAGTTCTGTCCGAACTGCGGTCGCTAAAGCCCCCCCAACTAAGAAGAACAGGAAGGTTGTCACCAGGTATTGAATGCCGATGACTTTATGGTCGGTACTAAAGCTAATATATTTTCGCCATTCAGGGCCACCGTTGCCTGTAGCGTGGGCAGCCTTAGCGGCTTCTGGTGGAACTTGTGTTTGTGCCATAAGACCGTGTTAGTAATTCGGGTTTGGGCTAACTGTTGCTAAACAGTCACTCAGAAACCTTCCGCAGACTTGATTTAGATTGCGTGATGGTGAGCCGCAGGAGGGCGAACTTGCCCAAGGGTATTGACATCAATCCCTAACTCAGGGGCACGAGCGGCCAAATAGTCGGCTTCAGAGCGCTCGGAGCCATAGGCGACGGCTTGTTGCAGGTTGTCTGAGTTTGCAGCAATTTGGCTTTGCAGCCAAGCGTCAAAATCTTCAGGAGATTCAACAAAGATTTGAGACTTCATGGCTCCATGATAGGAACCGCACAATTCGGCACAGACGATGGGATATTCGCCGACTTTTTGGGCTTTAAAGCGCAGTTCGCTCGGTCGCCCCGGAATGGCATCTTGTTTGAGTCTAAACTGGGGCAACCAAAACGCGTGTAACACATCTTGGGCGGTAATGTTGAGTTGGACTTCTTTGCCCACGGGAATGTGAAGTTCGCTGGTGGTCACGCCGCTGTCTGGGTAGGTAAAGATCCAAGCAAACTGCAAGCCCATAACATTGACGGTTAAGTCAGCCACTTGACCTTGAGTGCCTGGAGAGGCTCCAACGCCGAGGGCAACTTGTTTAGATGGGGCGGGTTTTGCCGCTTCTGTGCCCGGTAAGGGAGCTGCGATCGCCGATCCGGGCTGATGAGCCATTTCTTGAGCGCGATGGTCGTGAGACGCCATTGGGTCAAGACCGCCCATGCTATTGTACACATCAAAACTGTAGACGCCGATCACCAGAATGATCGTTGCCGGGATCGCCGTCCAGACAATCTCTAGGGGAATGTTGCCCCGAATCGGAGGGCCGTCGGTGTCGTCCCCCGGACGTTTCCGAAAGCGTATGGCAGAGTAGATCAACACGCCTTGGACAATTAAAAATAAGCCAGTGGCAATTGTCATCATCGTGTTAAATAAACCATCGACCCGCCCCGCCTCCTCGGAAGCAGCCACGGGCAGGAGTCCATGATTTTGACCAACCCATAGGCTGACAAGGGTCAGCACGATCCCGGCAATTAACGTTGTAATGTTACTTGGAATATTCACGGTTGGTTCGTTCTCGAATTTCTTCCGAAACTTGTCTATTGGTGAGTTAGGTTAACTCAATCTAGGCTATCCGATCGCACTTCTGAGGTTAGGTCTTCTCTGACACGAGCGGCGAGACTACCTACCACGTTAAAGCACCAGATGGCTCTGAAACTGTATCTGCGGGTTATCCTTATACTTTTTTTAACGTTTGGTTGCCTGGGTTTCGGGGGAAACGCCTTCAAACCAAAAGAAATGCCAAAGCTTGACCGTCCTAGCAGAGGGGTTGACTAAAGTAAGAGCAACAGGAGTCGAATTCTGTCTCAAGTCGCGCCAGCTTGATGGAGTGAAGTGCTAGCTTGAGGAGGCGAGCGATCGCATTTTTGTAAATTTGCGGGTTGCTTGCTGCAAAAGACTGACTTTCTTAACCGTTTGACGCTTGTGGTGTGTCGCATGGCTGACTCTGTATTACATCAAAATCTGACCTCGGCAGAGCGAATTCATCCCCAAGACCGGATTCGCAGTCTCGTGTTTAAAATGGCGATCGCAACGTTGCTGTTAATGGCAATTGGGAGCGCGACGCGGGTGATGAACGCCGGACTCGCCTGTCCCGACTGGCCGTTATGTTACGGCACCCTCATCCCCACCCAGCAGATGAATTTGCAAGTTTTTCTAGAATGGTTTCACCGTCTAGATGCCAGCTTAATCGGGCTAATGGCGATCGCGCTGGTGGGTTTAAGCTGGTGGTATCGCCAAGAACTCCCCAAATGGTTGCCCTGGGCTGCCCTGGGCGCGCTTAGTTTGATCGTCTTTCAAGGAATTCTCGGCGGACTGACCGTTACCGAACTCCTACGCTTTGATATCGTCACCGCTCATCTTGGAGCCGCCCTACTGTTCTTTTCAACCCTGATTGTCATTGGCACCCTGCTATTGCCCTATCAAGGCACCGGAGCTGTTGGCAAACTACCCTGGATCGGTCTGAGCGCCGCCATTTTAGTCTATCTACAAAGCTTGCTCGGCGCTTTGGTCGCCTCCAAATGGGCCCTCCACCAATGTCTCGCAGGCGCTCAACTCTGCGGCGTCATGCACAGCCACATCGCGGGTGTAGTGCCCCCCACTCTCGCCACCGTCGTCTTAACTGTCCTCGCGCTTCGCACGCCCGCCCTACATCCGCTCCTTCGCAAACTCGCGCATTATGCCGGGGCGTTAGTGCTGCTACAAATTATCCTCGGTGTTGCCACCTTCTGGCTGCACCTGCAAGTTGAACCCCTAACCGTGGCGCATCAAGCCGTTGGCGCATCCTTACTCGGCGTTCTCGTTGCCTTCACCGTCTTAGGCTGGCGAGAACTCAAAGCCCCCATTCCCACCCTGCGTTAACCTCTGTTTTTTGAAGATTTGCCCAACCTCGCGCCCAGCGAGGGTTGACCCTTGCTGCTGTCCATAACCAAACTGAGATTTACTTCAATCATGCATGAAACGATTGGGATTTCTTCTCCCCAACCCAAACTGCTGCAAGTTATCCGCGATTACTATTTACTCACCAAACCCCGAATTATCCCCTTATTACTGATTACCACCGCCGCTAGCATGTGGATTGCCTCCCAAGGTCAAGTCGATCCCATCCTCCTGCTAGTGACGCTTCTCGGCGGAACCCTAGCGGCCGCATCTGCACAAACCCTCAACTGCATTTACGATCTAGACATCGATTATGCAATGGAGCGCACGCGCAAGCGTCCCTTACCTTCAGGACGGGTGCAACCGCGCAATGCTCTAATTTTTGCGATTGTTTTAGCCATCCTTTCCTTTACCCTACTCACCGTATTTGCCAACCTGTTAGCGGCTTTGCTGGCGCTATCGGGGATCGCCTTTTATATGGTGATTTACACTCACCTCCTCAAACGGCATAGTACCCAAAATATTGTCATTGGCGGCGCAGCCGGAGCCATTCCGCCCCTAGTCGGATGGGCTGCGGTCACGGGTGATTTAAGCTGGACGCCGTGGTTATTATTTGCCTTAATTTTTCTGTGGACGCCGCCTCATTTCTGGGCCTTAGCGCTGATGATTCGCGACGACTACGCCAAAGTTGGCGTCCCCATGTTACCCGTTGTGGAAGGGGAAGAAGCAACCACCCAGCAAATCTGGCTGTATTCCCTAATTGTGGTTCCGGTTTCCTTGATTTTGATTTATCCTTTGGGAAGTGCCGGGATCGTCTATGGCCTGATTGCCGTCATTCTGGGAATTTTCTTCTTGCAAAAAGCATGGTTGCTCCTGCAAAATCCCACGGATAAACAGTTAGCAAAATCTCTGTTTAAATATTCAATTCTCTACTTAATGCTGCTGTGTACGGGAATGGTGATTGATAGTTTACCCATGACCCATGAAGTGGTGAGCGCTTGTAGCGATCGCTTTGGGATGATTGTTAGCGCCATTCCCAATGCCTAAACTCTTCCCCATCCCTGAAATTGGTAACGGGGATGGGGAATTCTGCGGGTTTTAAACTTTGACTTCATCCGCAAAACTCTGCCAGCGGACAAAATCAAAAGGCCCCGCCACAGAACCCCAAACATGCTCGTCGGTTTCTAAATCTAAACCGCGATCCAAACTGATAAACTTTTGATCGTCAATTTCAAACTCGCTATCGAGATAGGTGTTTTTGCCTTTCCGCACGACAATACAGCCTTTTCCGGGTTCGACGTTCCCTTTAAAGCTGTGTCCCGTCCATTGCACCTGCATATTGCATCCCGGCAATTTCTCCAAGTCGTCAGCGCTGAGGGTTTGGAGGCGTTCTAAGTTGCGGGATGCTCCGTAAAACTTCTTTTCATCGTGAATGATATAGTTTTCAATTTCAATATGCCCGTTTTGAGCAATCAACTTTAGCACCCGCGAGCGATAGGGCTGATTCAACATATAATCATAGGCTTGTTCGACATAAAAGCTAGCCCCCGATAGCAATTCCACGGGTAAAGGTCGCATACAAACGCGGATATGGGCAAAAAAGGGCGGATTTTCAAAGGCTTGATGTTGATTGCTAAAATCGGCAGCCATCCACCGGGCTAGGGTGGCAATATCAGTAGAATGCGTCATGATTGGGTCTTTTTATCATTGATGAACCCTATTTTACCCAATTCAATTGACCGCAAATCAGAAGAGAGTGATTGGCGCGATGGGGGGATGAGGGAACGTTACTTTTTCTTGGCGCTAAGGGCTTTTTTGACCAATTTAACCAGGGTGGAGGGGCGGTCTGCTAGGGGAATTTTATGTTGTTTGAAGGCTTGAATTTTGCGTTCGGCTCCCCAATCGTCCGTTTCGGTTAAACCTTCTTTGACCGATAATTTAGAAGCAATCAATGTGGCTGCGTGTCCCCGGCGTTTTTCTTGGGGGGTGTGCTGGCCGGCTAAATAGGCGATCGCAGGTTTGTCAATCGCTTCTGCAATATAATGGGCTGCGTTCTCTTCGGCACCATTTCCCCCAGTTTCGCCGACAATGACAATTGCTTCTGTATGCTCGTCTTCATCAAGCATCTGCAACCATTGGGAAAAAGACGAACCCACAATGGCATCGCTACCCATTCCCACAACAATAGACTGACCGATACCGGCTTGCGTTAACTCGTAGGCAATTTCATAGGTCAGAGTTCCCGTACAGCTAATGACGCCAACCGAACCGGGAAGATACAAGTGACCTGGATGCGTCCCTAGCATAATTTTACCGGGAACGATAATCCCCGGACAGTTGGGGCCCACCACTAGGGTGTCGGTGGCTTCAGCTTGGCGAACTAATTGCACCATATCCAAGGGAGGGATACCCGTGGTGACAATAATAATTTGCCGAATGCCTGCTGCGATCGCTTCTAGGGCTGCGTCTAACAGTTGGTAAGGGGGGACAAAAATAATTGAAGTATCAATAGCGCCCATCACCGGGATAGCTTGTTCTACCAAGTCAAACACCGGAATGCCATGTATTTCCTGGCCCCCATAACCGGGACTGACTCCCGCTACAATGTTGGTGCCATATTCCTTCATCAAAGCAGCATGGACTGAACCCAAAGGTTCGACAATTCCTTGCACCAAAACTTTTGTATCCGGATCGAAATTCATTGTTGCGCCGCCAATCCCAGTTAAGAGCGTTCCTTGTCCATTGTCCTTGACTCCGAAGCGATTGGCCAACCCATTACCGAAGTTTAGGCTTTACTTTTCACTAAACCCATTGTTTGATGAATGGCTTGTTCTAAGTTTTCCACAATTGTTACCGGACAATCTTTGAGAGATTCCTGGGCGCGGCTGAATTCGCTGCTCACCAGACGCAAAATCATTTTAAAATCATTGGGCAACCGAGCTTTGCTGGCGCGTTTCTGCCAATATTCAGCAATCACCGCCGCCATGCGATCGCCTGCGGTAGCATGACAATGCAGGTTAATCAGCAACACCTCAACATTTTTATCCCGCGTAATCAACTCTAACCCGCGTTCTAGGCGATCGCACAAAACGGTTGGCGTCCAAGCCTGAAGGATCGCCTCGCCAATATTGAGAAAACTCGCCGGTTTACCTCCTGCTAAATAGATTAAGTCTAAAGTCGTGAGCAGCAAACCCGCGCCATTGCATAACACCCCAATATTCCCATCCCTAGCTGGATGTAGCGTCAGCATGGGAAAATCGCCCTCAGCAGCCTTTTCTTCCGTCGTTCGGCTAGACTGAGCGATTGAAGAGGTCATCTGAGGACGATTCGAGGTTTTCGTGACCAACTTGACTAAATCAGGATGGCGGGCGATCGCATCATCATTAGCCGTCACCTTACCATCTAGCGCCATCACTTCCCCAGTTGCACTCACCCCTAGCGGGTTAATTTCCACCAAATCTAAGTCCTTTTGGACAAAGAGTTGATACATTTTCTCTAAAATATCGCTGACGGCTTGAATCAGATTCCCTTCTAACCCCATCTTCAGCGCCAACCGCCGCGCATAGAAGGGGGAAAACTCACCATCAACCACCACCAGTTGCATTTGTTCCATGACGGCTTCTGCATCGATACCGCCAATCTTAGAACCGAGTAAAATTGGGCGTCTCGCGCCAGCATCAAGGACAACAGCCAGGTAAAACTCGCGATCGGCATTATACTTGGCTTCAGCCAGCAACACTTCTGGGTATTCGCCCACAATGGGTAAGTGAAAAATCGTTTGGGCTGCGGCGACTGCATCAATCGTATTTTCCACAAACTTGACACCGCCCGCTTTGCCACGTCCGCCAGCCCGCACCTGAGACTTTAGCACAACAGGATAGGGAATTTTCAATCCCTTGAGGTCTGTAGGACGATCGATGCGTTGCGAAGGCAAAACAGGAATGTCCATTTCGCGAAAGAGTTCCTTTGCCTGATACTCAAGTAAGTCCATTCGGTTTAAGGATGCACAAGTTTTGGATTTAAGGGTAACACGAGGATTAGAGCGAACTTTGATAACCACAACACAATTAAGGTGTGTTTTAGATCGCAGCCCTAGAAGCTAACTTGCTTTGTTTTTTTGCTTCCAAGCTTTCTCAACCCGATCGATACCATAGAACTTCTGCCAGAATAAATCTACGGCCCAAGTGGGTAAAACTTTAGTCATCATCAGTAACATTAAGTTTCCGGCGGTGGCTGCTACATAGCGGGCGCGAGGATAGCGCTCTATCATCGCTTTAAAAATGACATTGGCGACGCGTTCGGAACTCCACGCCAAAGCCGCCGTTTTCTGTTCAATATTTTCGACCACTTCCAGCGCCGGTTGATAAAGACTATCCTTCGCCGATAGCAGACCTTCAGGTGCAACCTGACTCGATGCGGTAAAGAAATCGGTTGTCACCGGGCCCGGTTCAACGACAATCACCTTAATATTAAAGGGACTCACTTCGCGGCGCAGGGAGTCGCTTAAGCCTTCTAGGGCGTGTTTAGAAGCGCTATAGAGGCCGCCAACGGGGAAGGCGACTCGACCGCCTAGAGAGCTGACATTAATAATTCTGCCACCGCCGCGATCGCGCATCGCGGGAATTAAGACCCGAATTAAGGCTAACGGCCCTAACACATTCACCTCAAACTGGCGTTGGGCTTGGGCGGCGGGAATTAACTCTAACGGCCCCATTTGTCCATAACCTGCATTATTAATCAAAACATCCACTTGACCAAAATGGCTTAAAGTCTTTTGGGCAACGGCTTCAGCTTGTTCCACCTTCCCCAAATCTGCGGGAATTACCAAAACCTCCGCCCCCAAACTGCGGCACTTTTCGGCGAGGGCTTCTAGTTTATCTTGGGAACGAGCCGCGATCGCCAAACGTACCCCCGAAATTTTTTGAGCAAAAACCAACGCACAAGCCGCCCCAATTCCAGAGGATGCGCCAGTTAATAGAATTACAGGTGAAGTTGTCATCATTACCAAGTTCCGAGTTCCGAGTTCCGAGTTCCGAGTGGGGAAGAAGGTGGGGGGAAGGTTGAACCTTGAGGTGAAATCCAGAGTCTAAACCAGAGAAATCACGCAAATCGGCGAGGAAACTATCCCAGTGTCAGTCATACCAGCTTACCGACTCGCTGACGATCCCTCTGACGATAGATGCCCTTCTATGTCTGACCGAGAATTAGTGAGTCGTTGTCTGCAAGGAGACCAACACAGTTACGTTCTCCTCTATCGCCGCTATCAGTTGCGCGTCCGGTCTACACTTTATCAACTCTGTGGCGCTGATGGCTTAGATGACTTGGTGCAAGAAGTGTTTTTAAGAGTTTGGAAAGGATTACCCCGATGGCGACAGCAGGCGCAGTTTTCCACCTGGTTATATCGCATTACTTGGAATGTGGCAGTCGATCGCCGACGAGAGTTTACTAAATATTCGCGCAATACAGAAGCGATCGCGCAAACGTTTGTAGAATCGGCCACGCCGATGGATTGGATGCAGATGCATTACCAGGATTTGGTTCAACGGGGGTTGGAGTCGTTAAGCTTCGATCAACGGGCTGTCATTGTTTTACATGACTTGGAGGATGTGCCGCAAAAGGAAATTGCCGCTATCCTAAATATTCCGGTCGGAACTGTGAAATCTCGCCTGTTCCACGCCCGCGCTGCGATGCGGAAATATCTAGAACAGCAAGGAGTACAGTTATGAGTCAGTTCTCTGAGGAAGATCGACCTGTGGTGGAGTTTTTACGCCAATATCGTCCCCCGGTTCCCCCGGCGCAACCGGAATTAGAAGATCGGGTTATGGAGGCGATTCCCCGGTTTCATCGTCGCCCTAAACGTCCTTTGTGGCTGGTTTCGGGAACGCTGGCGGCTGGGTTTTTAGCAGCGATCGCCACCCATAGTATCCTCTCTCCGCGCGGGGGGTTATCGGAGGCGGAAGTCGCCCAACTCGAAGCTTATGTCGAACGCCATTGGGGTGAGTTTTTTGGAGGAGGTGAGGCAGAGGCGATGGAAACTGCCGAAATTTGGTTACTCCCGGATGCTCCTTCTCTATTAAGTCAAGAAAACTGAGGATAGGTCTATGTTTGTTCGTCGTGTTTCCTTCGTTGCGCTTTTGGCGATCCTGTTAGGAGGTACAGGCGCGATCGCGTTTGCTCAACCGATGCCAGAGGTGTTCCAAATCGCCCAGCAGGGGCCGAGAAATCGCCCGGAAAATGGCGATCGCATCATGCAGGAGTTGAACCTAACCCCGCAGCAAATGCAGCAAATGCAAGCGATTCGCCAGCGCTACCAAGGACAAATGCAATCGTCTCGCCAATCGCTGCGCCAAGCTCATCAGGAGTTACAACAGTTAATGGCAAGCGATGCGCCTGTCAATCAAATTCGCGACAAGCACCGCCAAGTGCAACAACTGCGTTCGGCGATGGCGGATTTACAGTTGGAAAATATGCTGGAAATGCGGGAAGTGTTAACCCTACAGCAACGTCAGATGCTCAATCAGAGAATGCAGCAGCGACGGCGGAATTAGAGGATGGGGAGATGGGGGGATGGGGAGATGGGGGGAAAGAAGGGAGTTGGGAGTTGGGAGTTGGGAGTTGGGATTTGGGGGAATGAAGAGGATGGGGGAACGAAGGTAAATCAGTTATTGTTCTAGATACCGACTGAGAAGACTGCTACGCATAAAGAACCGCACAATAGCACTTTTTTTCCCACTCGGAATACTGCTTCGCACGCCTGCTAGCTACGCTACAAGCGCACTCTTCCCCCACCCTCTTTCCCCAACCACTCCCAATTCCTAATTCCCCTTCTTCCCCCCATCTCCCCACCTCCCCATCTCCCCCCAACTCCCAACTCCCAATTCCCTTTTTATGGTGCATTATCTCTATCTTCACGGTTTCGCGTCGAGTCCGCAGTCTGCGAAGGCTCAGGATTTGGGCGATCGCTTTTCTCGCCTCAACCTTTCTCTGAATATCCCCGATCTCAACCAGGGCGATTTTTCTCATCTGACCCTAACGCGGCAAATTCAGCAAGTTAGCACTCTTTTTCCGCCAGGGGAGGCGGTACGACTGATTGGATCGAGTTTTGGGGGATTGACTTCGGCTTGGTTGGGGGAAAAGTACCCGCAAGTGGAGAGGCTGGTTTTGTTAGCCCCTGCCTTTGGCTTTCTGGAACACTGGTTGCCTCAGATTGGGGAAGTGCAGTTGCGTCAGTGGCAGCAGGAAAATTATCAAGCTGTGTATCACTATGGGGAGAAGCGATCGCTGCCTCTCCATTATGGGTTCATTTCTGATGTGCGTCAGTATTGCGAATTACAGTTAACGCGTCCCGTTCCTACGCTGATTTTGCATGGAATTGAGGATCGGGTGATTCCCATTCAAGCTAGCCGAGACTATCAGCGCGATCGCCCTTGGGTTCAGTTAGTGGAACTCGATAGCGATCATAGCTTGGGGAATGTTTTACCGGAGATTGGGCTGGCGATTCAATCCTTTTTTAGCTTGAAATGACCTTAAGGTGAAAAATTCTTCGGCGGCGCTGGGATGAATGCCAATGGTGCGATCTAAGTCAGTTTTGGTGATGCCTTTAGCAAGCGCTACTGCAAAGCCTTGCAGCATTTCGGCGGCGTGTTCTCCGACGGCGTGAATCCCTAAAACGGCATCGGTTTCGCTATTGACTACCACTTTGAGCAGCATCTTTTCATCGGAGTCTGTCAGGCTGTAGTACAGGGGACGAAACTGAGTGCAGTAACAACAGACGCGATCGCCGTATCGCTGCCTAGCGTCGTCTTCACTCAGTCCAACCGATGCAGCTTCAGGTTGAGCAAAAATAGCGGTTGGGATGAACTCATAGCTAATCTGACCGGGGCTATTGCCAAATTCGCTATCGGCAAAGGCTCTAGCTTGGGCGATCGCCACGGGGGTGAGGTTCAGGCGATCGATACAGTCGCCAACCGCGAAAATATGGGGGACTGAGGTACGGCTATAGACATCAACTGCGATCGCCCCTTTCTCGACTTTTACCCCGGCTCGCTCTAATCCCAGTTTGCTAATATTGGGGGCGCGTCCGGTGGCGGCCAGCACTTGGTCTACTGTAAAGGAACCGTCGGTTGTGGTTAATGCTAGACCGGATGAAGTCTTTTCGATAGCTTTAACTTCAGTATGGGTCAAAATCTTAATGCCCCGCGCCTGCATTCCGCTTTGGACGGCCCAACTAATATCTTCATCAAAGCGGGTAAGAATTCTATTTTGACGAATCAATAGGCTAACTTGCGTCCCTAAGCCATGCATAATGCAGGCAAATTCAACGCCAATATAACCGCCCCCAATAATGGCTAGGTGCTGGGGTTGATGTTCGAGATGAAAAATATCGTCTGAGGAAATGGCGAATTCAATCCCCGGAATTTGGGGTAAGCGGGGATGCGCGCCCACTGCGATTAAAATTCTCTCAGCGCGGATCGTGCGATCGCCCACTTGCAGGGTATGCGGATCGATAAACTCAGCGCGATCGCGAAATAAGGTAACGCCTGACTTTTCTAAGTTCTGTTGATAAACGCTGTTGAGGCGGCGAATTTCTTGGTCTTTTTCGGGTAAAAACACCGACCAGTTAAAGCGAGACTCTACCGGACTCCAACCATAGTCTGCGGCTTCGCGTAGTTTCTGAGCAAATCCAGAAGCGTAAACCATCAACTTTTTGGGAACGCAACCCCGGTTTACACAAGTTCCCCCTAATGCGTCTTGCTCGGCTAGGGCAACTTTAGCGCCATACTTAGCAGCTTGTCTTGCACCGGGAATTCCCCCAGAACCACCGCCAATTACAAACAGATCGTACTCAAAAGCCATAGGTGCCCGCAATTGAATCACTTGCTAGCTTTATGTTAAGCGAGTCGGTGGCTGAGGAACATCGTTCGCGGGGAAGGCTTAAGGGCGATCGCGATCGCCCTGTCCTCCACTAATTTTCTGCAAAACTGACGTATTGACCGCCCAAACCTTGAACAATGGTACGGGTATTGGCAATTAACATCTGAGGATAAGTCTCAGCACCGCTTCCAGGTTCGCCAGGCCCTTCAACGAATAGGGGTTGTTCGGAGACTTGCACGTTGGCTTCTCGCGCCACTGTTTCAATCACCCCAGGATTCGTTGTGGTTTCTACAAAAATGGTCGGAACGCCCGTTTCTCGGATCGTTTCAGTCAGGTTTCTGACACCGGCGGCGGTGGGTCGTGCTTCGGTACTCACCCCTTGCAATGCGGCAACTGGGATATTATAAGCCTCGCTGAAGTAGGCTAGGGCGTCATGGGTTGTCACCAGTTTGCGCTGATTTTGGGGAATGGTGGCAATCTGGGATTGAATCCAGCTATCAATTTGACTCAGTTGCCCTTTTAAAGCTTCGGAATTTTGGGCGAACTGTTGAGCATTGTCTGGAGAAAGTTCAGACAGTTGTTGTCGAACAATGGCGACCATTTGAATGCCGTTTTGGGGATTATGCCAGACATGCGGATCGGGGACGAGTTCGCCTTCTGCATGGTCGTGAGCATGATCGTGGTCATGAGCATGATCGTGGTCGTGGTCGTGAGCATGATCGTGACTTTCTTCGCCATGATGATGATGGTGATGTCCCATCAAAGGCTGCGGTACGGCTTGCTCAAAGACTGCGACTTTTGGAGATGCGTTGCTGGTGGCTTGAATCAGGCGAATAATGCCCGGTTCGTAGTCGTATCCCCCGTAGAGAACCAGATCGGCGTTCTCTATGGCGGTGCGATCGCTCGGCGTGGGACTATAGGTATGCGGATCGCGTCCCGCCTCTAGCAAGCAGGTTAAATCGATGGTGTCTTGAGCAATGGTTTCGGTGATATCGCATAAAACGCTAGCGGTTGCGACCACTTGCAGGCGATTTTCGGTTTGAGTTTGAGTCTCTCCCGTTTGGTTCACTTGAGTTGCGGGAGTGCATCCTGCAAACCCTAAAGCAACGGATAGGGCGCTCACCCCCCAAAATTGACGGAGTTTGATAGACAAGTTTTGCATTTTCTTCCCTTACAATCTTTAAGGCGTTGGATGTGGGAATGATTCTCAATTTAACACAAGAATGATTCTCAATCTATGCGGGTCAGATTAAAATAAGTCGAAAAACTGGGTCAGTTAGGAGTTCCCCAATCAATGCTGAATCTGCTCTTAGAACCCCTGGGCTATGAATTTATGCGAAATGCGATCGCCATTGGGGTTGTAGTCGGTATCCTTTGTCCAGTGGTGGGAACCTATCTGATCGTGCAGCGCATGGCACTATTGGGGGATGTGATTGCAGAAACCGTTATCCCCGGAATGGCGATCGCCTATTTCTTCCGGCTCAATCTTTTAGCCGGGGCCTTCATTTCCGGTATTTGTAGTACATTGCTGATTGCTTGGATTCGTGCCAATTCCCGCATTAAAGTAGATGGAGCAATGGCGATTATTTGCTCTAGCTTTTTTGCCCTGGGTATCCTTTTAATCAGCGTACTCCGCACCAATATTGACTTAGAGGCCCTTTTATTTGGCGATATCTTGGGCGTTCGCGTTACGGATGTTCAAAGAACTGCGATCGTTGCCGTTATTGTTTTAGTCTTAATCAAACTCTTCTATAAAGAATTACTTTTTTATACCTTCGATCGCCAAGGCGCACAAGCCCTAGGATTACCCGTCAATTTTATTTACTTTGGCTTGCTTGCAGCCGTTACGCTCACGATTATTTCTAGCTTGCAAATTGTGGGCGTTATTCTAGTGGTTTCCCTGCTGATCTGTCCGGGAATTACCGCTTATCTGCTGGTTAAACAACTTCACCAAATGATGTGGCTAGGTTCTCTGATTGGCGTTGTTTCAACGGTCAGCGGTATGTATCTTAGCTATTACTTCGATATCCCCTCCGGCCCCGCTATTGTTTTAGTGACGTTTGCGTTTTTCCTACTTGCTTTTTTGTTCAGTCCATCTCAAGGATTGCTGACTCGTCCAGAATATACCCAACATTACGCTTGGTTTCTCAAACCTTTTCGGAGCAAATATAGCAAGCCTAAATAAGTTGAAAACTTTAACCTCTCTCTAGGGCTACTATGCGTACGCATCTGAGATGAGATCCCCCTAAATCCCCCTTAAAAAGGGGGACTTTAACTCCGATTCCTCCTTTTTCAAGCTACTATGTATACACATCTGGTAAAGAATCCTAAATCTAGTAGCGTAGGTTGGGTTGAGGTACGAAACCCAACAAAACCCTGGATGCTGTTGGGTTACGCTAACGCTAGCTGAGATTCCCTTTAAAAAGAGGACATTTGACTCCGGTTCCCCCTTTTTTAAGGGGGGCTAGGGGGGATCAAAATTTTGTAGAACAAGAATAGTAGCGTAGGTTGGGTTAAGGTACGAAACCCAACAGAACCCTGGATGCTGTTGGGTTACGCTAACGCTAACCCAACCTACCACTAGGGGGGATCAAAACCTTGTAGAACAAGAATAGTAGCGTAGGTTGGGTTGAGGTACGAAACCCAACAAAACTCTGAATGCTGTTGGGTTACGCTAACGCTAACCCAACCTACCATTAGGGGGGATCAAAACCTTGTAGAACAAGAATAGTAGCGTAGGTTGGGTTGAGGTACGAAACCCAACAAAACTCTGAATGCTGTTGGGTTACGCTAACGCTAACCCAACCTACCACTAGGGGGGAGCAAAACCTTGTAGAACAAGAATAGTAGCGTAGGTTGGGTTGAGGTACGAAACCCAACAAAACTCTGAATGCTGTTGGGTTACGCTAACGCTAACCCAACCTACCACTAGGGGGGAGCAAAACCTTGTAGAACAATGTTTGAAGACTTATCTGCCTACACGGTAGCAGGGAATGAGAATGTTTTTTCTAATCTCCACCGGGCATATGAATAAGCTGCCATTGGCCGTTGACTTGACCAAATACAGCGCGATATTCTAGCGGAGCATAGACGAAACGATTGTAGACATATCCGGCTTGTCCGTTAGAAAGTTTAACCGGCGTCCAACCTTCGATTGGATCGTGTTCCTTACCCTCGCTGAAGAGTCGATCGAGGTATTTTTCTAAAGCGGGACGATCGACCTCTACCACTTCATTCGATAGCACATTGATCGCTGAACTGTTCAGGCTGGGCTGCGATCGCACATTCACATTTTCCCCCACTACAACCACATGAGTCAGTTCCCATTCAATTCCTTCGTAGGAAGGCGGCGCGGGATACTGTTGGCGGAAGGCTTGGTTGATATTGGCGCATACCCAAACGCGATCGCCTTGAACGGCGTTTTCAAAATACTCGTTTTTCTGGGCTGTACAGCCGATCGCAGTCGATTTCTCTAAAAGCGGCCAAAACCGCGATTGAGGGCTATTGAGGTTCAACTCCTCGGCGCTTTGCGGGCCTCCAAACCCTAGCGTTACCCCATTGGCGGGAATCAGCGATCGCACAAACCGCGCATCTCGGCTTTTCACGGCTTGGCGCAACTGTTCCCGAAACGTATGAAACTCAGTTCCCGGCTGTACTTCATCCACTAAGGTGATGCGCCGATGCTCAAACTCAGGATACTTTGGCGGAGCAGGATTACCGGGGTTGGCTGGCGAGGGATTTTGGGCGACGGGTTCTGGAGAAGGAGACGGTGAAGGGTTGGTAACGATGGGTGGGTTGGGTTCATCTTGACGTTGATGAATAGCTGTCGCGAAGGCTGCACCCCCGATAACTGCGGCTAAAGCTCCACCTAAGAGTAAATAGTGAATGTTTTTCATAGCAATCTATCTGTAATTGTGTCAATGGGTTCATTTTGTATTTACAATTACTGAGACAGATTGAAGGGTGTTACAGTTCCCAAATTGACTATTTTTTAGCCTAGTTGCGTTTGAATACTCTAGGCTTTGTACTGAAATTAAATGGCATTGTTCCAGTAACGATAGGTGACTTCGCCAATAATTGGTGCGTCAGTTTGATAGATTTGCTTTAAGCAATCTAAGAAGGCGATCGCATATTGTTCTAAGCCTAAAATATGCAGGCAAGTTAGAATGCGAGTTATCCGCAAAAAGTTATGGTTGCTACGTCTGAGCCAATTCGCTTGGCGTTCTGAGTAGTTTTCAGCTTGCGTAATGATGACCGCATTCGGGTCGTTATCTTGGCATTGCAAGCCATAGAAATCGAGCATAACCAGAAATGACTTCAACAGGCGCGATCGCAATTCCTGAGAATTACGAAAAATCTCAATAACTTCGGGATTGAGGATTGGCGCTTGAGGATTGACGGGACTGGGTTGCTTTAGGGGAAATAACCACTGAATATAGTCATGAGTGGATTCAAGCGGGTTATAATCCCAATTCCAGATTTGCTCAATATTTCTGCCCGCGCTATCAGGTTTTTGTCCCCGATAAAAGTTTAAGAGTCGTTCTGTGTCACTTGTCATTCAGTGCGATCGCCATCTAGTAGACTTTTTCAGTCTATCGCCGTTGTCGTTGGGCCAGCGTTCGTACTAAGATGCTAAATGGACAGGATAATCATTCTCACCCATTAGCTGAATGTTAGAAGTTGGAAACCTCGCCGTAAGTTATCGGGGACTCTGCGCCTTAGACAATATCAATTTTGCGATTTCTCCCGGCCAAATTGTCGGTATTTTAGGGCCCAATGGTGCGGGGAAGAGTACCTTAGTTAAGGCCATGTTAGGGTTAGTCCCGGTTTCGCGAGGCAAGATCCAGTTTAATAATCGTCCATTACGACAGCAACTTCAGCAAGTGGCGTATGTACCGCAGCGATCGCAAATTGACTGGGATTTTCCGATAACCGTGCAGAATGTGGTGATGATGTCTCGCACGGTGCGGATCGGCTGGTTTCGTTCTCCCTCGCGCCAGTCCCAAGAATTAGTCCGATCTGCCCTAGAACGGGTGGGAATGTGGGAGCATCGTCATCGTCAAATTGGCGAACTCTCTGGGGGACAGCAGCAGCGCGTCTTTTTAGCCAGAGCGATCGCGCAGCAAGCCGATCTATTTTTATTTGACGAACCCTTTAACGCCATCGACCGCACCGCCCAAGACATTATCTTTGATGTGTTTCGCGAACTCAAGACCCAAGCCAAAACCCTGCTTGTCATTAGTCACGATCTCGGTGAAACGCTCAACTATTATGACCGCCTGCTGCTGCTCAACCGCCATCTGATTGCGATGGGGCCGCGCAGCGAGGTGCTAACTACCGCAAACGTTCAGCAAGCTTACGGCCACGATCTGAGCCTGCTCGCGGCTTGATTGAGGTTCACTCTTATTTCGCACTTCGAGCCTCTTTGGACGCTTGTTGGCATTCTGCAACCACCATGTTTACTCGTTTTAGCGCCTCGTTTAAGTCAATTTCCCTGCGTTCAACCAGTGCGATCAGCTCTTGCAATTCTCGTTGTTGCTTATTCATTGGCTAGGATTCCTCCGTTAAGGCGTGCATAACAAGCTACTACACCCAGCCACCCGATCGATTTCGGGAAACTTTTGCAAACAACCTCTGTAATGGGATAGATGTGGAGGTTTAAGAATATTTGTATTCTGCTTTTCATCGGGTAAAAAAGCATTAACTTCACTGGCAATTCGCGAATTCAGCGATCGCCCTAAATAGGAGGAAAAATAGATGTGGGTTGAACGACTCGCTCGCTTTGGCTTTGCTGCCAAAGGGATTGTTTATGCGGTGATTGGTCTTTTAGCGGTGATGGCTGCAACGGATAATGGCGGCGAAACCACAGATGCGAATGGGGCGTTAGCTGCGATCGCGCTTCAGCCGTTTGGACAAATTTTACTAAGCGCGATCGCCATCGGCTTATTTGGCTACGTGTTGTGGCGATTTGTCCAAGCCTTCTTCGATCCCGAACGTCATGGAACTGATGCCAAAGGAATCGCTCAACGTCTAGGTTTTGCCATGAGTGGAGCCATTTATTTAGGCTTTGCTTGGACAGCCATTCAATTAGTAATGGACGCAACCAATCGTCATGAGGGAAATGCAACTCAAGACTGGACGGCCCGCATCTTAGCTCAACCCTTTGGTCAGTGGTTAGTGGGGTTAGGGGGAGTCTTGATGATTGCTTTAGGATTTTACCAATTTTATCAAGCTTATAAAGCCAAGTTTCGGGGCGAACTCAATTGGCATCACATGAGCGCTAATGAAAAGACTTGGGCCACTCGTTTAGGTCGTTTAGGGATTAGCGCGCGGGGAGTCGTTTATGCTTTAATTGGAATTTTTCTGATCCAAGCAGCCCGTTTATCTAACCCCAATGAAGCTAGAGGGGTAGATGGCGCGCTTCAGGCTTTAAGCCAGCAACCTTATGGTAAATGGTTATTACTGATTGTGGCACTTGGATTTATTGCTTACGGAGTTTACATGGGCGTAGAAGCCCGCTATCGTCGGATTAACCCACCGGATGTGGTTCAGAAACTTTCAGATAAAGTATCCTCCGGCAACAGAACCGTCTAGGAATTCAAAGTTGTTTGATAGACTGAAGTATAGCAATCCTAAATAATTTGTGAATGTCCCCTCACTCCCAAACCCTAGGGCGAGGGGAGAATTTTTAGATTTTGATTGAGGATCGCTCTACATTGAAGAAAAAGCCAGTCTTGAGGATATTGCGTGGAAAACACCCTTTCTACTCCACTGGGAGAAAGCGAATATCAACATCAAATCGATCGCGTCATCCAAACTCTGAGACAAGACCTGCCAACCTTATTTGAACGCGATATTACTTACGATATTTATACCTCTGATATCTATTTTCAAGACCCCGTTAACAAATTTAAGTGGAAATTTAATTACCGCATTATCTTCTGGACGCTGCGATTTCACGCCAGACTCTTTTTTACAGAAATCTATTTTGATGTGCATGACATTCAGCACCCTTCCCCCGATCTTGTCCTCGTACATTGGACAGTTCGGGGGACGTTGCGCGTTCCCTGGAAAGCCAAGGTTTTGTTTAATGGATCTTCGCACTATTCGCTGAATTCATCGGGCTTAATTTACCGCCATCTTGATACCTGGGATCGCAAACCGGGTGAGATTGTGCGGCAATTTTTCCAGCCGGATGCTGGCGAATAGGTGCGTTTCGCACCAGCTAAAGTTCGGGCTGATAATAATCAGTGGTTTTAATTTCACCCACTAAGGATTTATCTTGGTTGATGCAGCCTGCTTTTTGAGTAAATTGACAAACCCGCGCCCAAAGTGTAGCACGAGTTCCCGGCGGCCCCACTGAGAATAGCACCTTATCTCCTGCCATTCCTCCAGGCAGAATTTTGACCTTGCAAACTGGACAGACGTTTAAGTTTGACTCAGGCATAATCATCGGTCATATAGGATTTTGCCTATAATACACGACCCATTTCCGATTCGGCAGGGAGGGGAATTTGGGCTAAGGCTTGGCGTAAAGTTTCGCTATTCGCATCCGGAAGACAGGCGCGATCGCTCAAATAGCGTTTCCAGGCTTTGGTTCCCGGTTGTCCCGCAAACAGTTGCAGCATATGGCGGCTAATGGTGTGGAGTTTAAAGCCTCGGCTAACCCAAAAATCCACATAAGGATACATCGCCTCTATCACTTGAGGGCGGGTGGGGGGAACGGTATTTTCTCCATAAAAATCGCGATCCACCGTTGCAAATAAGTAAGGATCGTCATAGGCGGCGCGTCCAATCATCACCCCATCGACAAATTGTAAGTGTTCTCGGACTTGAGCGAGGTTAAGAATCCCGCCGTTAATCTCGATCCAGAGGTGGGGAAACTCTTGCTTGAGGTGATATACGTCGGCGTAGCGCAATGGGGGAATATCGCGATTTTCCTTGGGGCTGAGGCCCTGCAACCAGGCTTTGCGGGCATGAACGCTAAAATGTTGAACGCCAGCTTGTGAGACAATGCGGACAAATTCTGCCATGTCTTCATAGCGATCGCGATCGTCAATGCCAATGCGATGCTTAACGGTAACTGGAAGACTTGTCGCTTTCTGCATCGCTTCCACCACTTGCGCCACTTTATCCGGTTGCGCCATCAAACAGGCCCCAAAATTACCGCTTTGCACCCGGTTGCTCGGACATCCCACATTTAAGTTAATTTCGTCATAGCCAAACCCTTCAGCGATCCGGGCGCATTCGGCTGCATCTTGCGGATCGTCACCGCCAATTTGCAAGGAAAGCGGTTTTTCTTCTGGGGAAAATCCTAGCAGCTTTTCGCGATCGCCATGCAAAATCGCCGCCGTTGTCACCATCTCGGTGTATAACAACGTCCGGCGCGTAATTTGGCGCATGAAGTAGCGATAATGGCGATCGGTACGATCCATCATCGGCGCAATGCTTAAAACTGAGGAAGAGCGTGCAGCGTTCAAAGTTTCTGGTTCCGAAGAATTGCGATCTTTACCCAAGCCGAATCTCACTCAATGTGTCTAACTGGCTGCATCGAGCGCAACCGCACTGGGGTTTTTCGCGCAAGAAAGCGATTTTATCAGAAAGTGAGGTCGTGCCGATCTGTGAAAACTGATTTTGAAACAGCCGCGATTGTTGCACGGATTCCGACGCTACACTGGGTAAAGTTTGCTCAACAGACAATCCTGAGAGGATCGCTAAAGGACTGGCTAAGACGAGAAGGAGAGAAAAAGAAGAAGATTTCATCATACTGTTGAAAGGGTTTGTGCTGGAATTTTTCCGATCCTAACTGCAAATCTGCTGCTTGTACCAATTTATCCATGTCTATTCCTGCTTCAGACATTCCGTTACCTGACTCGTTACGGCGACGCCCAGAACATCCCGCGTTGTGGATTATTTTGGGTGCAGGATCGGTTGGGCTACATCTTCTTTTATTGTTAAGCGCGATCGCGATCGTGCCTCGCCCGATCCAGGTAGAAGATACGTCTGAGGCGATCGCGATCGACTTGGTAGAAGTCCCCCCTACCACAGAACCCCCTCAACCCTCCCCCGAACCGGAAGACAACAGCACGCCTGTCCCTCCAGAAGACGCCGAACCGCCACCCCCATCGCCACCTGCCACTCAACCCACCCCACCTGCTGAGTTACCCGCAGATCGCATTACCGCAGTTCCCGCTTCCCCAGAACCCGTTCCCTCACCCGTACCCCTTCCGACTCCTATCCCAACACCCTCACCCGTTCCTACGCCCTCGCCCCTACCCACACCCGCGCCCGTTCCTACCCCTATCCCAACACCTGCGCCTGTTCCTACCCCTATCCCAACCCCAGCACCCATTCCTACTCCTGCACCAACCCCAGCACCCATTCCTACCCCTGCACCAACCCCAGCCTCCCCAGACGGGCCAGTTCCTCAATCTAACTTGGAACCCCCTGCAAGTCCGAGAGATGAGTCTGCACAAAATCCCACGGAGGAACCCACAGATACTCCGCCAGCCAATAATCCTGATGATATTGCTCGTTCTGGCGATCGCCTCGACGATCCAGTATTTGGTCGCCCTAGCGGTATCGCCGCCAGAGTCGCCGTTTCGCCGAGAACCGATGTCCCGCAAAATTCAGCCGAACAAAACGCGACAGTTGTTCAGTCCATTCAGCAATTTGGCGGCGAAACCTACGCCGGATGCAGCATTAGCGATGAAGCCTTTGCCTTTTTAGGTCAAGCCGTTAGATTAAGGGTGGTGGTGGAAGTGGACGATCTCGGTCAGCGCGGTATTGTTAACCCCGGATTGATTGAAATCGATCGCTCTAGCGGCAGTGTCAGCTACGATGCCTTAGCCGAGTGTATCGTCAGTCAGTGGGAGTTTATCCCCGCCTCCGACCGAGGCAGCCCCAGACCGCAAAATGTATATGTGGATGTGGTTTTAACCCCCATCGGTCGCTAAAAATTTGCTTTGCATTTTCTAAAAATTGTGTTAGTCTAGTTTGAGTGCGGGTATAGTTTAGTGGTAAAACCATAGCCTTCCAAGCTATTGATGCGAGTTCGATTCTCGCTACCCGCTTTAAATCAACTAAACTGCAAGGTTAGCTGTACCTTAATCGTAGAACTTTGGGCAATTTCGGAGAGGTTGCCATGCTCAATTTATTACAAAAGCTGAATAGTTGGGAAGAATTAACCCGTCAACTGGGATTACAAAACGTTGATTCTGACCAAATATTACTGATGAATGGGATTAGTTGGGAGATTTATGAAGCCTTTTTAGAAAGCTGCAAAAATACCTCACACTATCGCTTTAAGTATTTAGAAGGCATTTTAGAGATCGTGTCCCCTAGTCGTCGGCATGAGTTTGATAAAAAGATCATTGCATTATTATTGGAAACCTATTTTATCGAAATCGGGATTGATTTTTACCCGCTCGGCTCCACAACGTTTAGAAGAGAAGCCGCTGCTAGGGGTATAGAACCCGATGAATGTTATTGCTTTGAGGTTGAAAAACCCATTCCCGATCTTGCGATTGAAGTGGTTGTCACTAGCGGCGGCATCAACGATTTATTAATTTATCAAGGTTTAGGCGTACCAGAGGTTTGGTTTTGGCAAAATCAACAATTTTCATTGTATGCTCTACGCGGCGATCGCTATGAGCCAATCTCGAAGAGCGAACATTTACCCAACTTAGATTTAAATCTGCTGACTCGTCTCATCCAGTCGGATGACAAGCCCAAAGACAGGATTGCGAGATTTCAGCAGGCTATCCGCAACCCGGAAACTGGATTATCCTAAAACAGGAGAGCTACGCAGGTAGAGAATGTCTGAAACTGCCAAGAAAGTGGTTGTTGTGGGTGCGGGTTGGGCAGGTTTAGGCGCAACCTATCATTTAGCCAAACAGGGGTATGATGTCACCCTACTTGAAGCCGCACCGCAGCCAGGGGGGTTAGTTGCGGGTTGGAAAACCCCAGGCGGGCGCTCTGTAGAAGGGGGGATACATGGATTTTGGTATCCGTATCAAAATATCTTTAGCCTAGTGCGGGAATTGGGACTTAACCCCTTTACGCCGTTTACTCGTTCTTCGCAGTATTCTCCGGCAGGTTTAGAAGTCGAGTCTCCCATCTTTCAGAACGAATTGCGACTTCCCACCCCGTTAGGGACGTTTTTGTATACCCGCTTTAAGCGGCTCCCCTTGCGCGATCGCCTTTCTGCATTACCGTTATTGTATGCGGTCGTCGATTTTGATAACTCCGATGAGGCTTGGCGGCGCTACGATCCAGTTACAGCTAGGGAGTTGTTTAAGCAATTTGGCGTTTCTGCCCGACTGTATAAAGAAAGCTTTGAACCCATGCTCTTAGTGGGGTTATTTGCCCCAGGGGAACAATGTTCAGCCGCCGCCGCCTTGGGAATGCTGTATTACTTTATTCTCGCCCATCAACCTGATTTTGACGTGGTGTGGTGTCGCGGTACAGTTGGGGAAATGATTTTTCAGCCGTGGGTTCGCCAAATTGAAGCCACTGGGGGAAAAGTTTTAACCAATCGGCGCGTTACAGATGTGATTTTAGATGAATCGGGTAACGCTAAAGCCGTGGTTTGTGGGGACGAACAATTTACCGCCGATGCCGTTATTTTTGCCGTTAGCGTTAGCGGCATGAAAAAGATTGTCAGCCAAAGCAATACTTTAAAACAATATCCGCAATTCCTCAACTTACAGAACCTTGGGGGCATTGATGTCTTAGCAACGCGGCTATGGTTCGATCGCAAAGTCCCCATTCCTTTACCTTCCAATGCCTGTTTTGGGTTCGATTCAACCACCGGATGGACATTCTTTGATTTAAATGCGCTGCAAGATGAATACCGCGACGAACCGGGAAGCGTTATCGAAGCCGATTTTTATCATGCCAATCAATTGTTACCCCTCAGCGATGAGCAAATTATCGCCAAAGTCCATCGAGATTTAGCCACCTGCGTTCCGAGTTTTCAAGAGGCGCGAGTTATCGATGCTAGCATCATTCGCGTTGCTCAAGGGGTAACGCATTTTGCCCCCGGAAGCTATCAATATTTATTGCCAGCAAAAACGCCAATCTCCAATCTGTTTATGAGTGGAGATTGGATTGTCACGCGCCACGGTTCTTGGTCTCAAGAAAAAGCCTATGTTACGGGGTTAGAATCTGCTAATTTAGTCGTGGATTCCTTTAAACACGGAAACCGCGCCTCAATTATTCCTGTAGAAGCCGATGAACCTCATATTGAGTTGGCTCGAACGCTCAATCGCAATCTCCGCGATGTTGCCCAAACTTTGCTACCCGATTTTTGGCTGCCTTAATCTATTTCAGCATGACCTTTGGCGGATGGGAATCTCAATCACAAATTCTGTTCCCCGATTGGGCGAGGAATGACAGAGTAAGCGTCCCTGATGTTTTTCAACCACAATTTGGTAGCTGATTGATAAACCTAAGCCCGTTCCTTTGCCAATTGGTTTAGTAGTGAAGAAAGGATCGAATAAGCGTTGCTGTACGGCTTGGGGAATGCCTAAACCATTGTCTGCAATGGAGATTGAAATCCAGTCTGAGTTAAGGATAGCAGTGGTAATGGTAATGGTACTGGGAATTTGGGCGATCGCACTTTCTGAAAGCTGTACGTGTCGTTCGTCTAGCGTATCGATGGCATTGGTTAGCAAGTTCATAAACACTTGATTGAGTTGGCCGGGATAGCATTCAATCAGAGGTAGCGAACCGTACTCTTTAACTAAGCGAATCGCTTGGCGATCGACCTTGGCTTTCGTGCGATTTTGCAGAATCATTAAGGTACTGTCGATCCCTTCGTGAATATCGACTTCCTTCATGTCTGATTCGTCTAAGCGCGAGAAGGTTCGCAAACTGCTGACAATTTCTCGAATTCGCACCGCCCCAATTTTCATGGAGTCGAGCAACTTGGGCAAGTCTTCCACCAAAAATGCCAGATCGATTTCCTCAATTTCTAACTCAATGTCTTCTACCGGGTTTGGGTAGTGCTGCTGGTAGAGGCCGATCAAGCCTAGCAGTTGTTGGCTATATTCTTGGGCATGGGTAAGATTGCCAAAAATAAAGTTCACCGGATTATTAATTTCATGGGCAACTCCTGCAACCAATTGCCCCAAACTGGACATTTTTTCGCTTTGAATCAGTTGGCTTTGGGTGCGTTGCAGTTGATAGAGCGTTTGTTCGAGTTGCTGGCTTTTTTCCATCGCCTCTGTGGCGGCTTGGCGGCTTTGTTCGTAGAGTTCCGCCTGATGAATGGCGATCGCAATTTGATCGCAAACCGCCACAACCAAAGCCACCTCTTCTTTCTGCCAAGGTCGTATCTTCGCACTGTGGGTGCAACTCACCACCCCTGTCGCCCCCGAACGTAACTGGATGGGCACATTCAAAACGGACTGAAATCCCAAGGCACTCCAAAATTGGCGCATTAAAGGATTATCGAGAGCCTGAACCGCATCAATTTGGATAATCTCAAGATTGCGTAACTTTTGATGGAGTTCGTCAATTTCTGCCAGCGGATAAACCCCAATTAAACTGGGTAAATCGGGAGAACTGGCTTCTTCTACCACATCCCACACCAAAGAACCAAATTCCGAGCGACAGAAGCTAAAAACGCATTGATCCACACTTAATAAACTGCGGATTTCTGTAACAACTGTTTGCAGAATCGAATTCAAATTCAAGGATTGACGAATTTGATTGGCTAGCTGGTTGATCAGTTGAGTGCGTTGGGCGAGTTCTCGGTATTCTTGCTCGCTTTGTTTGAGGGCGGCTTCTACCTGTTTCACATCGTCGATATCGGTACAGGTGCCAAACCATCTCATAATCTCGCCCTCATCATTTCGCAGGGGAACTGCTCGTCCTAAATGCCAGCGATAGCGATCGTGACAGGCTCCTTTGAAGCGATACTCGATTTGGTAATCTGTTCCTGTGGCTAAGGAGTGATTCCAGCAATCAATACAGCGTTGCAGATCTTCAGGATGAACGATGGCAGTCCATCCCCAACCTAGATTTTCTTCTAAACTCATGCCCGTGAAGTCTAGCCAGCGCTGGTTGTAGTAATCAATAAAGCCATCTGGGGTACCCGTCCATACCATCTGGGGCATGGTGTCGGCGAGGAAGCGGTATTGTTGCAAGAGCAGGCGCATTTCCTCTTCAGTGCGTTTGCGATCGCTAATATCGGTGACAGAGCCGATATAGCCTTTAATCTCGTCATTTTCCCCGCGTTCGGCTTGGGCTTGTGCCAAACACCAGACAATCTCACCATCGGGACGAATAATCCGAAATTCGTTTTGCAATGGGATTTGCTCGTTAATTAAACGCTGCCATGAAACAAACGCCTGAGTTCGATCTTCTGGATGAATGTTTTGCACCCATCCATCTCCTAGAGATTCTGCTGCACTCAGTCCGCTAATTTCGCTCCAGCGAGGATTTGTATAAAGGGTAGCGCCTTGAGCATCGGAATGAAAGATCCCGACGGGCAAGAGTTGGGCTAGATTTTGGTAACGGGCTTCGCTTTCGCGCAGGGCAACTTCTGCGTCTTTTTGTTCGGTAATATCGCGTCCTACCGCATACAGAAAGCCATCAGTGAAGATAGAATTCCAAGATAACCATTTGTACGAGCCATCTTTAGCCCGATAGCGGTTTTCCAGTTGAACAACGGATAGGTGTTCCTCGACTTGCTGTCTAATGGCGGCTTGGGTTTTATGATAATCGTCTGGGTGAACCAAACTCAAAAAGGGCAAGGCTGTCAGTTCTTCTGTTGAGTAGCCCAGCAGCTTTTGAGCAGCAGGGTTGACGCGCCGGAAATACCCATCGTGACTGGCGATAACAACTAGCTCTTGCGACAGTTGCAAGAAACAGTCGAGTTGATGTTGCAGGTGTTGCACCTCTGCTAGGGTCGTTTGCAGGAGTGCGGTTGCGCGTTCCTGTTCTCGATTTTCTGGGGTTTCTGTGCTAGAGGGTGTGGGAGGAGGGGGCGCGATCTCCCGTCCTTTGACAATGAGAACAGTGACGTTCCCCTGGCGATCGCGCACGGACTTAATCGACAATTCAAAGACTAAACTTTCCTGGGGAGTTTTGCCCAGAACCATTTGCAGACTCACGCTTTCTTGGTGGTTGGCTGTGGCGATCGCGTTTTGGAGTTGCACTTGGGCTTCAAAACAATCCATCCAAGGATATACTTGCCAAATGAGAGCGCCTGTTATGGCTTCTAAGGGCCGATCCACTAAACATAAGGTGGCTTGGTTGGCTTCTAAGATTGCGCCATCAGGGGTGAGTACGCTCATCCATTCAAAGGTTTGAGCGGAACTCGCCAGCCTGCGTTGCTCTGGGTTGTGCCAAGTGCTTTCAATCGGTTTGTATTGATTGTTGCGTGCCATAAAAATTGTTGGGGTAGTTCAAGGCTAACTGAGGGCTGGATCGCTGGCTCAGTAAATTCAAGGGTTGCACCCTGTTTGGGAAGGAACCTTCGCCGGTTTTGAGTTCACAGACTAACGCGGATGGCTCAAGTAGAGACTGAAGGGCTTGTCCAGTCAGCCTTGAGCCTGCGTTGAATTGAAGGATTGAATCCCTACTGACTGATAGGAATGGATAGAGGGAGACTTTTACTAACAAATACTGGGAGAGGATCGAACCCCATCTGAGTGAGCGATCGTGCAATGGGAAAAACTGAAACGGAGTGTTTGACAGAGGAGAACGTCACTACAAGGGTCGTCACTCAATAGCAAATGGGTTCGCGAGGATTATGTATAAGATATAAGGTTCTGGCGGAACGCAATCTCTTTAGGCCTCGCAAGCTGAGGTTATGGGTTCACGACTGTAGCCTCACTTAAGTTCAGAAATGGCGGAGATGTAACTTCCCTGGGTGAGGGGTAAATGCAAGTGAAGAGACGCTCCTTGGCTAAGAGATGGGAGATACGGGTTTCTAGAGCGTGAAAACTCAATCGGTTAACTCCACCTCATCCCGCAGAAGATGTAGCCTTTTGTTCTAAAGTAGACGTGTTTTGTACTGAATTTCAGTAAATTGTGACATATTCTTAGCCCAAAATGTTTGCTAAGTTTTCTAAGCCTCAGTTTGGGCGTCTAGGTTAAGCGTCTGGAGTAAGGTACTGGCTAATTGCGCGATCGCGCTCCAGTCTTGCTGTTTAACTGAGCTTGGAGGAAACAGATCGCTAGATAAGCCCACAGCAGTAGCTCCAGCCGCGATCAACTGCGGTGCATTGCTAATTGTTACCCCCCCTGTGGGAATTAAGGGAATTTGCCCTAACGGCCCTCTGAGTGCCTTGATATACTGGATGCCGCCAACGGCTTGAATGGGAAACACCTTGACGCAACTGGCTCCGGCTTGCCAAGCGGTGACAATTTCCGTGGGGGTTAAGGCACCCGGAATGATGGGAATTTGGGCGCTGACGGCTGCTTGAATTAAGGTGGGATCGGTGTGGGGGGTAAACAGGAATTGCGCGCCCGCCTCAACCGCCGCTTGCAAGTCGGCTGAGGTGAGTAAGGTTCCTGCACCGATCCAACAGTGGGGGAGTTGCGATCGCAATTTGCTCACCAGTTGCGCGGGTTGGGTGCTATTCCAGGTAATTTCAATCAACTGCATCCCCCCGGCGGCTACCGCTTTCGCCATTTCTAGACCCAATTCTAGAGAGGGGGAGCGAATCACGGCGATCGCTTTTTGCTGTTGCAGACTGTTAAACCAAGCCTCGCTCATGGTTGCGCCAGATTCGGCGAACGACCAAATAAACCCGTCATTAACCGCAAAGCCAGATAGCGCGCGCCTTGGAGGGTATGGAGCATCCACAACCCGCTGCGGCGGATCGCCACCACCGGCACAAATGTATTAGAAAAGGTGCGGTCTAGGAAATCTGTAAAGCCCAAAATGGCGAGGTTTTCCCGCTTGCGCCACCGTTCATAGCGCCCAAGGACATCAAGCGCGCCAATCTCTTCGCCCTGTTGTTGCGCCTGGGCGAGCGTTTGCGCCAAAACTGCGGCATCGCGAATACCCATATTCAACCCTTGACCGCCGACGGGGTGACAGCAATGGGCCGCATCCCCAACCAGGGCTAAATGGGGGAGGACATAGCGATCGCTCTGCATTAACTGGACGGGAAACACGGCGCGGGGGGCATCGAGTTCTAAACGTCCCAATAGCCCGCCTGTACGCTCCTCTAATAGGGCTAAAAAGGCTTTTTCCTCTAAATTTTGCAACGCCTTCGCCTCCGCGTGGGGAGCCGTCCAGACCACCTGATAGCGATTGCCCGGTAAGGGAAGAACGCCCATCGGGCCGCTCGGCCAGAAGCGTTCGTAAGCCGTATCGGGGTGGGGATCTTCGGGGCGTATGGTGGTTGCAACGCAAGATTGCCAGTATTTCCAGCCGTGGGTTTTAATGCCCGCTAACTCGCGTACGCGCGATCGCGATCCATCGGCGGCCACCACCAGGCGAGATTGAACCGTGACGGAACGAGATCCGCCCGGTGCCTCTAAGCTTAACTGAAGGCTTGCCCCGCTTTCGCCATAGTCCACGGTTTCCACCTGAGCCGGACAGAGCCAAGTGACGTGAGAACAGCCCTCTAACGCCTCGTACAGCGCCGACAGCAGCACCCGATGTTCCCCAACATATCCCAGGGCGTCGGTGCCCAAATCCTCTAGGGAGAAGCGCACAAAGCGGGAATAGTCGGCATCAGAGAGGCGAATTTGCTTAAAGGTGTTGATTTGCGGGAGGATGGTTTCCCAGAGTCCCAACCCTTGGAAGATGCGCCCGGACATTAAGGAGAGGGCATAGGCTTGACGTTTGGCGATCGCTTGTTCTTGGGGTTGTGCTTCAATTAATACCACCTGCAAGCCTGAATCTTTAAGCGCGCAAGCGAGTGTCGCCCCCACAATACCTGCCCCCACAATTGCGACATCTGCCGTATATTCAGATTGAACTTTGGGAAACCTTGCCATAAAAGACTCAAAACCCACCCAATGATGAACCTGCTTTTTATTGTGCCGCGAATGGCTAGGGCTATCAAGTTTGGGAGAAAATTTCTAGCCAGAGGGCCCAGATCGGGTTAAAACTGGGGTGTAACCCTTCATCATTGGTTTGAAAGGAGCCATTGGGTGCGATCGGTGAAAAAAGTGAGACTGGGAGCTAAAATGCATCGCGCGATCGCCTCTGTTTTCCACATTCAACCCCAATCTGCAACAGTAGACTATGCTAGCTGGCGGCGCAACTTTATGCGAAGTCGCTTGAAACTGGGGTTATGGCTGGCTTTAATCTCGTTCTTAACCTTTACGCTCTTAGAACTGAGCAATCTGATTTTTAATCGGGAGGCGTTTCAAGTCACCTGGCTGCGATCGCAAATTGCAGTAGAATTCAGTTTAGCGTTATGCCTGCTGCTCATGCACTCTCGTCTGGGGCATCGACGACCGGGTTTAATCTTGCTCGGCTTTTCTTGGTCGGTAATGTTGATTCCCCTGCACGTTCGGGCTGTGTTAACCCAGGCATTAGAACCCGATTTAATTGTCTGGCCGCTGGCATTATTTGGTCAAGCCACCCTAGTTCCGGTTTGTTGGTCGTTACATCTGATTTCTCAGTTGGGTTTGGTTGGCTATTTTGTGGGGTTAAGCCTAGTACGCGGGTTTCCCATTCAAATGTCTGCGGTTTGGCTGACTCCGGCCGTTTTAACCCTTTATTTGCTTTGGATTTTTACGATTTGCAACCTGTCAGTGTATCTTTACGAACGGGTTCAACAAGCCGAATTTAAAGCCCGTCGCCAGTTAGAGCAAGCTTACGATAAACTGGCTGCCGAACAGCAGCGCTCGGAACAATTGCTGCTGAATATTCTACCGTCTTCGATTGCCGAACGCCTGAAATACGAACCAACCACCATTGCCGATAGTTTTGCAGAAGTGTCGGTGCTGTTTGCTGATATTGTGGGTTTTACAGCTTTAAGCGATCGCATCTCGCCGCCGGAGTTGGTGCAATTGCTCAATCAAATTTTCTCGCGTTTTGACCAATTAGCCGAGCAACACCAGCTTGAGAAGATTAAAACCATTGGCGATGCTTACATGGTTGTGTCAGGGTTGCCAGAACCCAAGAGCGATCATGCCGATGCGATCGCGAGTATGGCTTTAGATATGCAAGCCTCCTTAGATGAGTTTAACGCCCAGATGCAACAAGATTTTCGCATTCGGATCGGCATTGCCACAGGGCCGGTGATTGCAGGCGTGATTGGAATTAAAAAATTCATCTACGATCTATGGGGCGATACTGTCAATATGGCCAGCCGCATGGAGTCTCAAGGCATTGCAGGCCGCATCCAAGTGACAGAAGCCACCTATAATCGCCTTAAGTCTAAATATATCTTCGAGTCGCGAGGGGCAATTCAAATTAAAGGCAAAGGCGCGATGTTAACTTATCTGTTAGTTGGGAAAAAGGGCTGAAGAAGAAGGGAATTGGGAGTTAGGAGTTGGGGGTTGGGGAAGAAGGGAATTAGGAATTAGGAGTTGGGGGTTGGGGGAAGAAGGGAATTAGGAGTTAGGAGTTGGGGGTTGGGGAAGAAGACACAGGAAAAATCGCTACGCACCAAGAACCGCGCAACTACTTCTCACTCAGCATTCAGCACTTTACACTCAGCACTCAGCACTCAGCACTCACTTCCCCCCACCCTCTTCTTCACTCGGAACTCGGAACTCGGAACTCGGAACTCAGTAGGATGAGTTGTTGTTCAATTAGCTTGCGGATATCGCTAAACTCTAAAGGAGCGATCGCCAGAATCTCTTGGATATTTTTTTGACCGTCGCAGGCTTGGAGGAAGTTAAACTCGGACTCTGAGAGGTTAATCAGTTGGTAGTCGTAGTTGAATAAGCAGCGACTTGGCCAACCGTCGATACAGGGATTGATTTCTGGGATGGCGCTGAGTAAGGCTTCCTCGGAAGACCAGTCGGCTTTGGGGAGGGGGGGACGGGTGAGGAAGAATTCGTAGTGGGTGACGTTTTCTGGGTCTAGGAGTTCGATGAGGCGGTACAATTGGCGATCGCTCAAATGTTTCGCCCGTTCTACCAAATCGGGATTTTTGCCCAAAAGTCGCTCAATTTGCCAGTTACGCGGGTTAGAGAAGCCGACAAATTCTAAGCCAGAGGCGTCAATTAACTCAAATAGGGTGTCAATGTTGTAGTCAATTTCCTGGGGATGCACGTACATATCTGCGAAACACGCATCCCGCTGATTTTCCATTGACCAGCGATCTTGTTCTCGCTTGACAAGACGGTTATTTTCTGGTAAAGAGGAGAAGATTTCCCGTCCTACCTGAACGCCATCGCGATAGTCGCCTGGTTGCTGCAAAAGCGCGATCGCCTTCTGCATCAGTTGAATTTCCCAGCGTCCCAACTCCGCATACACAAAGATATGCATTAACCCACCTGGGGCTAACTTCGGGGCTAAGGATTGAATGCCGCGAATGGGGTCAGGCAAGTGATGCAGCACGCCCACGCAATTAATTAAATCAAACTCCCCTGGAATTTGTCCCACATCGTACAAGCTGAGGTGATGAAATTCTACCCGGTTAGCCCCCGAACGCTGACAGCGCTCCTTTGCCACCTCCAGCGCCCCCGCACTCAAGTCAATTCCCACCACTGACGCTTGGGGGTTGAGGTGTACCAAATACTCCGTCCCAACGCCCGTACCGCATCCGGCGTCTAGAATGCGAACGTCTTGGCGTTGCGGCTTTTGTCCCGTGCAGAAATTATAGGCGGCTAGCCAATTCCAGCGCCAGTTATAACCCGGTGGGGGTTCATCGAGTAGCGGTTCCGGCGGGAAGGGATAGGTATCGTAGAGTTTGGCAACTGCTTGGCTAATCGCTTGAGAATCTGACATGGGAAACAATAAAACTTAAATTAAAGTAACTTTGGGTAGTTTAACGATTTTCCACTCTACACCGATCGCGATCGCCATGCCGAACCGGGATCGCTCGCGTCAGCAACTGTTGAGAAGGTAACAAAACTTATCTTTTTTCTCAGAGAAGGGGCTGCGATCGCCTATGATTGACTTCGTTACGCTTTTTAATAAACAAAGGGACTCAACCCAGACTAATCTAAATACTGAGCTGGTTAGCCCTAGGCAAGCATTGTGCGACTTTTTGTCACCCACTGGGAGTTCAACAAAAGTCCAAAAGCCAATGGCTGCCAAGTGGTCATAATAAGTCAATCGATTGAAAGATTGCCGATTGGAAATTTGGGATTGGGGTTACTGGATCGGAGGCCCAAAAGCCCTGAATAGCAACCAGCAAGCCAATCATCCTTTCATCCCAAATCCTTTCATCCCAAATCTGAGAACTCAGGTTTAAAGCAAGTAAAGCATTCTGAAGGGAGCCAAGAATTAGCGCATGAGTATCAAGGCAAGTGGTGGAAGCTCAGTTGCACGCCCGCAACTCTATCAAACCTTACCAGTCTCAACCATTGTTCAAGCCGAGCAACAAGACCGCTTTCCAGGGCGCGGAGAGTTAAACGAACTGTCTAACTACTTCAGTTCCGGGTTAAAGCGCTTAGAAATCGCTGAAATTATCACCAAAAACTCAGAACTGATCGTCTCGCGTGCGGCCAACCGGATCTTCACGGGGGGTTCTCCCATGTCGTATCTGGAAAAGCCCAGAGAACAGGTGATGGTGACAGCCGCCGCCGGAGCAGGTGGCGACGACATGAGAAAAGCCGTTTCCTTGGGAACCGCCACCTACGTTGAAAGTAGCGGCGGATTTCTCGAAGGACTGCGGAATCTCTTTAGCGCAGGCAGCGGAGGACCCATTCCCACTGGGTTCCGTCCGATCAACGTGTCTCGCTATGGCCCATCCAACATGCAAAAATCGCTGCGGGACATGAGCTGGTTTTTACGCTATGTCACCTATGCGATCGTAGCGGGCGACCCTAACATCATCGTCGTCAACACGCGCGGTCTTAGAGAAATCATTGAAAATGCTTGTTCCTCGCAAGCCACCATCGTTGCCCTTCAAGAAATGAAAGTGGCAGCGGCGGGTTACTTCAGACAAGATGACGAGGCTAGCACCATCGTCAATCAATACTTCGACATTTTAATCACCGAATTTAAAGCTCCGGGTCCCTCGGACAAATTACGGCAGCGCCCGTCTGGGGATCAGCAAGGCTTGCAGTTGCCCCAAAGCTACTTCAACGCCGCAGAACGTCGCCCCAAATATGCGATGAAGCCCGGTTTGTCTGCTTTTGAAAAACAAGAAGTTGTCAAAGCGGCTTATCGCCAAGTTTTTGAACGCGACATTACCCGCGCCTATTCCCAATCGATTTCTTACCTAGAATCTCAGGTGAAAAACGGCGATATCTCCATGAAAGAGTTTATTCGCCGCTTAGGGAAATCGCCCTTATATCGCAAACAATTCTACGAACCCTTCATCAACAGCCGGGCCTTAGAACTCGCCTTCCGTCACATCCTCGGACGCGGCCCCTCTTCGCGAGAAGAAGTTCAACAATACTTCAGCATCATCTCCAAAGGCGGTCTATCTGCCCTGATCGATGCCCTGATCGATTCTCCAGAATACAGCGATTACTTCGGCGAAGAAACCGTTCCCTACCTGCGAGGATTGGGTCAAGAAGCGCAAGAATGCCGCAACTGGGGACCCCAACAAGACCTGTTTAACTACAGCGCTCCTTTCCGGAAGATTCCGCAGTTTATTACAACCTTTGCGCGTTATAACCGTCCTTTACCGGATCAACACCCCTACGGTTCTGGCAACGACCCGCTGGAAATTCAATTTGGGGCAATCTTCCCCAAAGAAACCCGCAACCCCAGCGCCAGCCCTGCGCCGTTTGGTAAAGATACCCGCCGGATTCTGATCCGTCGCGGCCCTGGTATTGACAACCAACTCAGCAACCCGGCGGCTCGTCCGGTTGCGCCCGGTAGCTTAGGCCCCAAAGTGTTTAAGCTCGACCAAATTCCGAGTACCATTGGCAAAACCAAGGGTGCCAGCGTCAAGTTCAGCGAAAGCTCTACCCAAGCGGTGATTCGGGCTTGCTACTTGCAAGTGTTTGGTCGCGATGTTTACGAAGGTCAGCGGATTAAGGTAGCCGAAATTAAGCTGGAAAACGGCGAAATCACCATTCGCGAGTTTATCCGGATGTTGGCGAAATCTGACCTGTTCCGCAAGATGTACTGGTCTTCGCTTTACATTACCAAGGCGGTTGAATATATTCATCGCCGCTTATTGGGTCGTCCAACCTACGGCCGGGCAGAAATTAACAAATACTTCGATACTTGCGCCAAGAAGGGCTTCTACGCCTTAGTAGATGACATTATTGATAGCGTTGAGTATAACGAGGCGTTTGGTGAAGATACCGTTCCTTACGAGCGCTATTTGACTCCGGCGGGTGTTTCGTTACGCACGCGCGTGGGCAGCCTGCGCCCGGATGCTGGGGTACCGCCGCAGAAAGAAGAAACGCCGCGCTTTGTGGAGTTGGGTCAAGTTAGCGAAATTCGGACTGAGCCGGATATTGCTTTCCGGATTAGTCAAGGGGTGAGCGCCAAACGCGATCAGCGTAAGGTGTTCAAACTGCGCGACTTGAATAACAAGACAGAAGTAGAAACCCTGATTCGGGCGGCTTACCGTCAGGTGTTTGAGCGCGATATTGAACCCTACGTGGTTAAGAATGAGTTCACGGTGCTAGAAAGTAAGCTCCGCAATGGGGAAATTAACCTCAAGGAGTTTATTGAAGGCTTAGGCGGTTCTGAGCTTTATATCCGCGAGTTCTACACGCCGTATCCGAATACGAAGGTGATTGAACTGGGGACGAAGCATTTCCTCGGTCGCGCGCCTTTAGATCAGAAGGAAATTCAAAAGTACAACCAAATTCTGGCAGCGAGCGGAATTCGGGCTTTTGTCGGCGCAATGGTCAATAGTGCGGAGTATGCTCAAGCGTTTGGCGAGGATACGGTACCGTACTACCGCTACAATACTTTCCCGGCGGCGAACTTCCCGAATAGTGAAAAACTCTATAACCGCTTGACGAAGCAAAATCGCGAGTTGGTGGTGCCGAGTTTTGAGCCTGTGAAGTCTCGGATGGATAGCTCGAAGCTGCCGATGACGGGCAAGGCGATCGCAGATTTGGCAGCTCAAAGCCGTCAAATGGATATGAGCCAACCGAAGTTTATCGAACTCGGTCGTTCGTTTAATGATGGTCGCGGCCAGTCTGTCGAGGTGGGTGTGGGTACAACCCGCCGCAAACCCGCCCGCATTCACCGGATGACCAATGGGGCGAACCAAGCGGAAACGGCTCAAACCATCAATGCCATTTACTGTCAGGTGATGGATGTCTTTAGCGGTCAAGTGCCGGGAGAATTCCGTCGTTCTGATTTGGAAAGTAAGCTCCGCAATGGCGAAATCTCGGTTCGGGAGTTCGTTCGCGAGTTGGCGAGCAGCGAAATCTACCGCAAGCGTTTCTACACGCCGTACCCCAACACCAAGGTGATTGAATTCTTGTTCAGACACCTGTTGGGCCGCGCTCCGGCGACGCAAGCGGAAATTCGTCAGTACAACAAGCTATTGGCAGATGGCGGTCTGAAGGCTGCTGTGGTGGCAATGGTGGAAAGTTCTGAGTATGCTCGCTTCTTTGGCGAAGATGTGGTGCCTTACAAGCGCTTCCCCGCGTTACCGGCAGGAAACTACCTCGGAAGCGCGATCGCCGATACGGATCTGGTCAAACAATCTTGGTCGGATCTGTCGCCTTCTACGATGGGCGGACGATTCAGCCGTTAAGCGGTTGATTGGCGATTAGAAAGCCTTGAACCCCCCCCGATCCTGAGCGGATTGGGGGTTTTTTTAGCGGCTTCTTAACGGTAAACTGACGCTGAAGGTGGTTCCTACTCCCACTTCGCTGCTAAAGGCGATCGCGCCTCCTTGTAACTCGATCGCTTTTTGGACGATGGAGAGTCCCAAACCCGTACCGGGAATGGTGCCGACGTTACCCGCCCGGTAGAAGACCTCAAAAAGGCGATCGCCATCTTCTGGGGGAATGCCGATCCCGCAATCTTGAATATGGAACAGCGCGCGATCGCCCTGTCTCTCTAGCTCTAAAATAATTTCGCTATGCAGCGGCGAATACTTCAGAGCATTTGAAAGTAAATTACCGAGAATTTGTCTTAAAAGCTTGGCATCCCAGTAGCCAGTTGCTAGTTGATTTTTCTCGACCAGGACAATCTTCTTGGTACTATTATCCAGGCTCATTTCATCAATCAAATTTTGACAGAACGGGACAACTTCAATCATCGAAGGGTTGCATTCCAACTTACCCGCTTCTGCTTGACTAAAAGTCATAATATCTTCTAGCAAATTCACCATATGATCGATGGCTTTTCGCATTTTCAAGAATAACTTATTCGTGGACTCATTTTGGATATTGCTGTAGCGTTCCAATAGCTGAATGGAAATATAAATCACATTCATCGGCGTGCGAAATTCATGAGACACCGTTCGGAGAATGCGCGATTTTAAACTATTCACTTCACGGGCTTCTTGTAACATTCTGTTGGTTGCTTCAGCCTGCTTGCGTTGGGTAATATCCCGAATCAACCAACGCCAACCTAATAATTGCTTTTGACTATCATAAATACTAGATACAGAAATTGTTGCAGGAAATGACGATTGATTTCGAGGCTTAATTATCGTTTCCCAATCTTGTAAAACCACTTGGCGATTCCCTGCATCAGCCTCTGAAGGCGAGCTTTTCAATTTAACCAGCTTCAGGTAAAAATCATGATGACCTTCCCGATCAATAAATATACTCAAAGGCTTGCCGCACAAGTTTTTTCGTCTAACATTAAATAGCTTTTCTGCACTATAATTCGCCTCTACAATTCTCCCTTGAATAGTTGTCACCAAGTACGGATCGGGCGCAAAATCAAAAAGCTCTTGATAGCGCTGTCTTTCCCTTTCAATTGCGATTCTAGCTTCTACTAATTCTTCATTTTGTTGATGCAACTCTTCAATGGCAACATGCAATTCTTCAATCACATTTGGTAATTCACCAAAAGCTTCTTGAACTAACTGTTCGTTCAACTGAGAAGAATTCTCAGCTTCTTTTTGCATTTTTTGTAAGCGATTTTGGGCTTTTCTAAGCTGATTTGAAAATTGCTCGGTGTACATAACGCTTAAAGCTGATTGTTATAAAGTAAAAGCACCCTGTTTGCTATTTTATAAGCGTTAACCAATAAAACTATTGGTCTGGGGTTATTATTGAATGTATTAATTTAGTTTTTGTCTCATCAAGCCCCGATCCAGAGATTTTTATTTCACCTCCTTAATCCGAGCTTGAGATTGCTCAATGTGGTCTTGGGCTAACTCGGCAAATTCTCGAATCGCTTTAGTATACTCTTCCGTAGCCTTGCTGTGTTCTTCAACAGACGCTTCATAGGCTTGATTTGCCGCCTCACCGCTCGATTCAAAGGCTGTTTTCGCCAGCTCAAAAGCATTTTTGGCGTGCTGTTGAACCAGCTCCCCTTGGCGTTCAATAAACTGACCCGCTGCTTGGGAACTGGCAGATTGCTGCAAAGTTTTTCCTCTCTCTACAAGCTGCATTCCGTGGCGTTCGGCTAAACGAGCATGTTCCATTGCTAATTGAGTGCGCTCTTTGGCAACTTCGTGCGGCATCGAATTTTCCTCCATAATCCTTGTCAATAGCCTGCAATCGTTCCATAAGTAGCAGCTTTATCCCCATGAAATCGCCTATCGCTAGGCTGAAGTTATCCTGAGATGAGCAAATCTTGACTTTTTAGTTCAACTTTCTATTTCTTCCATTAATAAAATGACCCCTCGTCGTTGATTTTCCTCATGACCATTTAACGGAGTAATGCTGACTCGACATTGAATCGCGCGTCCCCGGCGGTTAGTGGCTTGTAAAATTGCTTCTTGATATTTTTCGCTTCCAACTAAACAATTACGAATCGGCTCTCCTAAATGTTCTACAGGTAAGCCAATATCTAGACTAAACAGCGAATGACCCTGAACTTCCTCAGCGCGGAGTCCCCAAAGGTTCTCGGCTTCTCCATTCCACGTCAAAACATTGTATTGACGATCGATAACCACCACTCCTCCCCGCAAGCTGCCAAGAATTGAATTTAAAAACGCATTGCTTTGATTTAACTCAACAGTCCGAATTCGCAGTTCGTCATTAATGGTTTGAAGTTCCTCGTTGGTGGATTGCAATTCCTCATTCATTGTTTCCAATTCTTCATTGGTGGATTGCAATTCCTCGTTGGTGGTTTCTAACTCTTCATTGGTGGATTGCAGTTCTTCATTGGTGGTTTCAAGTTCCTCGTTACTCGATTGCAATTCTTCATTTGCCGTTTCGAGTTCCTGGTTGTAGCGGTGCAACTCCGCTTGTAACTCATGATAGCCCGTGACATCAATAAAGCTGATGCTAACGCCGATATACCCATTAGTGTTGGTCTGAAGCGGGGTAATCTGTACATCCAGAAACTGGGGGAGTTTGTCTGGCTGCGCGTAGTGGACGCTTGAGATTAGGACTGAATTGCGATCGCTGTAAACTTTTTCGATGTGCGATCGCAACTCCACAGGACGGTAAGAAATCTCCAAATCCTGTAAAGGTTTGCCCACATCTTGTAGGTTAATTCTAAATAAAGACCTTGCTAAACTGTTTGCCATGACCAAAGTGCCATTGAAATCAACGACAATTTGAGCAACCGGCACGCTATTAAAAGCCGCTTCTCGCAATTGCATATTGATGGCTAATCGATTCTCTGCTTCTTCATCTCCAGTTTGGGCCAAAACCAACAAGCGATCGCGCGGATTAATCCGCGATACCCGTGAGAAAATCCGATGCTGCAAACTCAGAGGGGTAAATAAGCTGCTATGGGTTAACAACATCTCAGCCTTGCCCAGAAACAATGCACCTGAATCGTTTAAAGCAAAATGGAACCGCGACAAAATCCGTCTTTGCGTCTCCGCATTAAAATACATCAACGTATTGCGGCAAACTAACAAATCTAAACGAGAAATAGGAGCATCTTGAACCAAGTCGTGGCGACCAAAAATCACAGCCCGTCGCAAGTCTGCCCGAAAAACATAGCGCCCTGTCACCACATCGAAATATCGCTCTAATAAAGCCGTTGGAATTGCTTCAACGGCTTTTGCTTCATAGCTGGCTTGACGAGCTTGCGCTAGGGCTTCTTCATCAACATCGGTGGCATAAATTTTGACCCGTTGGCGAAACTGCTCGATATCTAAATGCTCTGCGAGCAACATCGCTAGGGTATAGGCTTCTTCTCCAGAAGCGCATCCAGCACTCCAGACGCGAATAGGCAGATCTGGAGTTTTTTGCGCCAGAATCGCCGGCACAATCTGAGCGTCGAGATATTTCCAAGCTTCTGGATCTCGAAAGAAACCCGTAACGTTAATTAAAACCGTATTGAATAAAGCTGAAAACTCTTCTGGATGAACTTCGAGATAGTCTAGATAATCGCCAAAAGTTTCTAGACCGCGAACCTGCATTTGTTTGCGGATGCGTCGCTTCAGAGAAGAGGGTTTATAGCCTGTAAAATCAAAGCCGCGTACCTGTCTTAAATATTCTAAAAGGGCTTCAAATAAACGATCTTCTTCATTAATAGCCATTGGAATTTTAGGCGTTGAGCCAATGAGCCTGATTAGGTTAGAGGATATTTCACCAATCGGCAAAAGTAAATCAACGGCCCCAGTATCGAGGGTAGATTGGGGCATTCCCTGATATTCTGCTGTCGCTGGACATTGAGCAATGACAATACCGCCCATCTGCTTGATGGTTTGAACGCTGAGGGAACCATCTCGATCGGTGCCGGTTAGGACGATCGCGATCGCATTTTCGCGATAACTGTGAGCCGCCGATTCAAAAAGCAACTCGGCTGAAGGGCGGACGTGATGAACAAGTTCGGTTTGAGTCAGCGATAGGGTGCGATCGGCATTAATAATCAGGTGGTAATTCGGAGGGGCGACATAAATCTGTCCGGCGATCAGTAAATCGCCCATTTCCGCCTGTTTCACCTTCAAAGCGGTTTTGCGAGCAAAAATTTCTGGCAGCAGGGAAGGAACTTGGCGCGACAGATGCTGGACGATCGCGATCGCCGCCGGGAAATCGGCTGGCAACTCCCCAATCACACTCGCAATGGCTTTGATTCCCCCAGCCGATGCTGCGATCGCAACAATTTTGGAGGCTGGTTGGCGATCGTCAAGGTTGGCAGCGCTCATTAGGATTATCCCGACAGTCTTTCCTCATCCTACTCCCAATGGCAGACAGCGCCTAAGATTGCGGCGCTCAAAGCGGCTGAAAAAATGAGGAATAACATTAAAAAATGTTAAGAACTGATTTAGGATGCGAACGCAATGCCGCAAAATAATTGCGGATAGTCACTGAGTTACCTGCTCAAGAAAAACCAATGACGGCGAGAAAAGCTCAGGCATAACCAAGCAACTCTCAACTTCACTCACTCAAGCAGGACTCAACTCAGAACGGCATTGGCGTAAGCCAGCTATTATCAGACCCACTTGGTTACATATCTTTTTGGAGGAATCCACGAATGAGTATCGTCACGAAGTCAATCGTGAACGCTGATGCTGAGGCTCGCTATCTCAGCCCTGGCGAACTGGATCGGATCAAAACCTTTGTCACCTCTGGCGAACGCCGTCTGCGTATTGCTCAAACCTTAACCGACTCTCGCGAGCGCATCGTTAAGCAAGCTGGCGACCAACTCTTCCAAAAACGCCCTGACGTTGTTTCTCCTGGTGGAAACGCTTACGGCGAAGAAATGACCGCAACCTGCTTGCGCGACCTCGACTACTACCTGCGCCTGATCACCTACGGAATCGTTGCAGGCGATGTCACCCCGATCGAAGAAATCGGTATCGTTGGCGTTCGTGAAATGTACAAGTCTTTGGGAACCCCCATTGACGGCGTTGCTGAAGGCGTTCGCGCAATGAAGAACGTTGCTGCTTCCATGATGTCTGGTGAAGACGCAGCAGAAGCTGGCTCTTACTTCGACTACGTGATCGGTGCAATGCAGTAAGGGTTGCCTCAACCGCTTACCGAATCAACCGAAAAACAATCCCAGTAATCGTAAGTTCAAACGAAAACGACAATGCAAGACGCAATTACCTCTGTAATCAACGCTTCCGACGTCCAAGGTAAGTACCTGGATACCTCCTCCTTAGAAAAACTCAAAGGCTACTTCAAGACTGGCGAACTGCGCGTTCGTGCAGCAACCACCATCAGCGCTAACGCTGCTGCGATCGTGAAAGAAGCAGTTGCTAAGTCCTTGCTGTACTCGGATATCACCCGTCCCGGTGGTAACATGTACACCACTCGTCGTTATGCTGCTTGCATCCGCGACCTCGACTACTACCTGCGTTATTCCACCTACGCAATGCTCGCTGGCGATCCTTCCATCCTCGACGAGCGCGTTCTCAACGGTTTGAAAGAAACCTACAACTCCTTGGGCGTTCCCGTTTCTGCTACCGTTCAAGCAATCCAAGCTATGAAAGAAGTCACCGCTAGCTTAGTTGGCGCTGACGCTGGCAAAGAAATGGGCGTTTACTTCGACTACATCTGCTCTGGCTTAAGCTAGGCACCCGCTGTAGCGCTTAAGGCTAAAGTCTTCAGCCCTACAACTTATAGAGTCTGGGTAGTCTAGAGTGAGTCTTAGCCTGTGAAAAGCCTTTGGTGAAACATCGATGGGTTTGAACAGTCTAAAATTGACTCTTGACACTCAGACTTTAAAATTGTCAAATTTAATCGATCCATAAGAATTCAAAGTTTTCCTCACCCTTTCAGGAGCTAATCGACTCATGCGGATGTTTAAAGTTACGGCTTGCGTTCCTAGCCAAACTCGTATTCGGACTCAGCGCGAACTCCAAAACACCTACTTCACCAAGCTCGTTCCCTACGAAAACTGGTTCCGCGAGCAGCAACGCATCATGAAGATGGGTGGCAAAATCCTCAAAGTAGAACTCGCTACAGGTAAAGTTGGCACCAATACAGGTTTGCTCTAAACGCTAATTTTTAGGCTTTTCAGTTCAGTGATGTGGTTCGGGAGGTTTTCATAACCTCCTTTTTGTTTGACTTCCAAAGAGTGCTGAGTGCTGAGTGCTGAGTGCTGAGTGCTGAGTGGGGAAGAGGGTGGGGGGAAAGAGAGTGCTGAGTAGAAAGTGCTGAGTGCTGAGTGGGGAAAGGAGTGCAAAGTTCCGAGTGGGGGAAGGAGTGCTAGTTTCCGAGAATTAGGGAAGTCAATCAGCATTAACCTGTAATTCCTCTTCTTATTCTTCCCCAAATCCCAACTCCCAATTCCTAACTCCCTTCTTCTCCCCATCCCCCCATCTCCCCATCCTCTTCTTCCCCAACCCCTAACTCCCAACTCCCAATTCCCCTTCTTCCCCAACCCCCAACTCCCAATTCCCAATTCCCTTCTTCCCCACCATGTAGGCTAAAATTTTAGCGTTCCTCATGCTAGCCGTGCGATTTTGGATATTCGTTCCCTTTCTCCCTGGTTTGATAGTCCTTCCCAACAATGGGCGATTGAAGCTCGCCTTTTGCGGTGGTTAACCTTTCTTTGGTTATTTATTGGACTCGTGGCTTTGTTTTCCGCTTCTTATCCTATTGCGGAAACTGAGTCGGGGGATGGTTTGTATTATGTGAAGCGCCAATTGCTTTCTGTGCTATTTGGCTCGGTGGGATTTACGATTTTAATCCGCTTCCCCTTACGCTATGCCTTGAGTATTGCCAATTGGGCGGTTTTATTTCTGTTAGGCTTAATTGTTGCAACGCTGATTCCTGGGGTAGGAACGACGATTAATGGTGCGACGCGCTGGCTATTTTTAGGATCTTTCCCGCTACAACCCTCGGAACTGATTAAGCCGTTTTTGGTTTTACAAAGCGCTCGTTTGTTTAGTCAGTGGGACCGCCTGACGGTGAAACATCGGGTGAAGTGGCTATTGATTTTTGCGGCTGTTTTGGTGGGAATTCTGCTACAACCCAACTTGAGTACGGCGGCTTTTTGCGGGATGACGCTGTTTTTGGTGGCGTTGGCGGCGGGTTTGCCCTATCTTTATTTGGGAGGAACTGCGATCGCGGGTTTCCTGTTAGCCAGTCTCAGCGTGACCATTAACGAGTACCAACGGCGGCGGATTCTTTCGTTTCTCAACCCCTGGGCCGATCCGGGACAAGATGGCTATCAGTTGATTCAAAGCCTACTGGCGATTGGTTCTGGCGGTTTTTGGGGTGCGGGTTTGGGGATGTCCCAACAGAAGTTATTTTATTTACCGATTCAATATACTGACTTTATTTTTGCTGTCTATGCCGAAGAGTTTGGCTTAGTGGGTAGTTGGCTGTTTATGCTGTTGCTTGGCGCTTATGCCACGTTGGGGTTATTGGTGGCTTTGAAGGCGCGGCGACTGATTTATCAATTGGTGGCTATTGGCGCAACGACTTTAATGGTGGGACAAGCGTTAATTAATATTGGGGTAACGACGGGGGTTTTACCGACCACGGGATTGCCTTTACCCTTATTTAGTTATGGGGGGAACTCGATGATTGCCAGTTTGCTGGCGGCGGGTTTGCTGATTCGCGTGGCGCGGGAGAATCATGAAGCGGATGTGGTTTCTTTAGAACATCATCGCCGCAAAACGCGCAATTCTAATCGTCCGACATCTCCCCCACCCCAACGCCTTCGCAAGCCTCAGCAGCCTAGGGGGTAGGCGATGGATGAGGTGCTGCTAGGTCGATATTTGAGTTTGACTGAGTTTTGTACCTGTACCCAAACCTATCGCCAGTATGCGGAGTTGATTAACCCGTTTCCTGAAAATCCCCAGGAAACGATTCCCGCACTCCAAGCCTTAAACCAGCAGATTCTCGATCCGATTATTGAGCAGTTTGGGCGATTCCCGCAGGGATTCTCCGGTGGAGACGCTGCGCGAACGCTTCGCGAATCGCAATTTCAACTCACCTATGGGTTTTGTTCCCCTGATTTAAGAAAGTTCTTGGAACGTAAAGATCCGATAACTGGCTTAAAAAATGGCAGGGTTGCGCCTCATTTAGACCAGCACATGGCCCATGAGGTGAAGAAGACTGGGAAGTATTATTGCGATCGCCTGGGGGCTGCTGCCGATTTTAGAATCCTGAATACGCCTAGCTGTCAAGTGGTGGAGTGGATTTTGCAACAAAAATTACCCTTCGACTCGCTTTATTTTTACGGAAGCGATCGCCCTATCCACATCAGCTATGGCCCCCAGCATAAACGCGACATTTGGACGTTTACTCCAACCGGGGTTCCCACTCGCAAGGGAATTGAAGGCTGGTTGAATCTCTGAGTCCGTTAAGAGGATGGGGAACGAACTCCGCTGAACTGTTCGAGATCGGCCAGTTGTATCCAAGGGGTTTGGGCGGGTTGGGGTTGGGATAAGGCTGCTAAAATTTCGGCTCTAACGGCTGCGATTCCCGCAGGGATCGCTTCGCGAATCGCGCTATCATCCGTTATTTGTGGATCGCGACTATTTAAACTTAAGTCTTGGGCTAACTCATTAGTTTCATAGAACTGATTGAGGTCAAAATTATAAACCGCCTCCAGGCGATCGCGCACCAGTAGCGCCAATTGTCCGGCTTGGATACCTTGTCTTTGCGATCGCGTCCGGTTCGCTACCTCAATCCCGCTATTGGTTAGCGCCGCAACAATGGTGGTATCGCTATTGGGCACATAACGCACAAACAGCGCCGAACCGCGAATTCCCGCCGCCGCATTGGGCGTATTAATTTGCGTCGTTCCCCGCCCTGGGGGGACTAATAATAAGAGATTGCCATTCGATAACCGAAAATTGCGCGTATTCGGCACAAACCGAAACACCGCACTTTCTCCCACCCGCGCTAGGGAACCATCATTAAACCGTAACTCCGCCAGAGAAGCAAGTCCTGTGGAGATGGCATCTTCCGATCGCATTTCCTCAGAAATTCGGGCAGGGCGCGGGGTTTGCTGCCGGGGAATCAATTGGACTTGGTTGCGAACTGTTTGAACCACTGCCCGCGTCAGCGGTGTTTGGGCAGTGGCAGGAGGCGCTAACAGAACTGCAAACAAGACCAAGCAGAAGAGAAGAGCGAATTTGCGAAGCATAATTGTAGACTCGTGGTAAAAATCGCGGTCTCTGTAACTTTCTAGGGGCGAAATCTCCAAACTATGGGGGGAATAGGGCAGGTTTTATGCATAAGAACACCAATCGCTCCAACTTCCAGCATAGAGCTTGCTACCCTGAATTCCAGCAAGTTCTAGCGATAGCAAATTAACGCACGCCGTTACCCCCGAACCGCAGTAAACAATCAGTTCTCGATCGGCTTCAATGTCTTGCCAGCGTTGGCGCTGCGCTTCCTGGGATTTCACAAAACCGCGATCGTCTGTCACCTCTTGCCAAGGATAATTGATCGCCCCTGGAATATGGCCGGCAACCGGATCGATCGGTTCGCGTTCTCCCAAATAGCGATCGCGTTCTCGCGAATCAATTAAGACAACACCCGGTAAATCTTTTCGCGCCTTAACCGCCTCAATATCCACCACAGCATCAGCCTGCACTTGGGGCGTAAAACTCCCGCCCAGACGCGGTTCCGGTACCTCCTCACTCACCGGATATCCGGCCGTTTGCCAAGCGCTGAAGCCCCCATCTAACAGCGAAACGCGATCGTGACCCAAATGGCGAAATAACCACCACAACCGCGCAGCAAACGCCATTCTAGAGTCATCGTAAACCACGACTTGAGTCTGATTAAACTTGATGCCTAGCCCTTCTAGCTTGCGGGCTAATTCTCCCATATCCGGTAGCGGATGGCGTCCCCCATGTTGCTGTACCGGACTCGACATATCTCGATTTAAATCGAGATAATACGCACCTGGTAGATGACTGGCGAGATACTGCTGTCGTCCCAAGTGCGGATCGTTCAACGCAAAGCGACAATCAATAATAATGATTTCAGGATCTTCGAGACGGTCAGCCACCCATTGCGGTGCAACAATTAGAGGAGTATTCATATTAAGTTTAAAGTGCAAAGTTCCAACAGAACCGAACCCGGTCAGAGTTTGAGGACCAATTGACTGACACTCACTGCTGAAAGTCCTATGAGTCGCGTAGGTTGGGTTAGCGCCATTCGTAACCCAACAGCAGCCGGTTGTGTTGGGTTTCGTACCTCACTCCAACCTACGCGATTATCTTGATTGTCAGTCAACCCGGTTTGAGGGACAATCATCGGTACTTAGAAACATGGAATCCTACCAGCCTCAAACCACAGCAGATGGTTCATTTACCTTTTTTTCCGATGAGTTTGGCGAAGCCTTTCATAGCAGTCACGGCGCTAGATTAGAAGCCGAACTCAAATTTATTGTACCGACTCAACTGGCTCAGAAGGCAGTGCAATTCGCGCCAGCCAAAATCCACATCCTCGATATCTGCTACGGCTTGGGATACAATACCGCCGTTGCCCTCGAAACCCTTTGGCAGGCTAACCCCAATTGTCAGATAGAATGGCTAGGTTTAGAACGAGATCTCATCGTTCCCCAAAGCGCCATTAACCATAACTTTCTAGAGCATTGGTCTACCCCAGTTCGCGATATCCTACAACAGTTAAGTTCTACCCAAACTTGCCAGACGCCCCAATTGCAAGCCCAATTGCTGATTGGCGATGCTAGAGAAACCCTCAAACACGTTCATCAGCAAGGTTTTCTCGCCGATGCCATCTTTTTAGACCCCTTTTCGCCGCCCCATTGTCCGCAATTGTGGACTGTAGAATTCTTAAGCCTCGCCAGTCAATGTCTCAAACCCGATGGACGGCTGGCGACCTATTCTTGTGCGGCGTCGGTGAGAATTGCCTTAATGCAAGCCGGATTAAAGATTGGTTCAACCGAACCCTTCGGAAGGCGATCGCCAGGAACCATCGCCAGTTACACTGAACTAGACTTACCCCCCCTATCCCCACAAGAACAAGAACACCTGCAAACCACCGCCGCCATCCCCTATCGAGATCCGCAGCTTAACGATCCGCCAGAACTCATTTTGCAACGCCGCCGCCAAGAACAGCAAGCCTCCAGCTTAGAACCTACCACCCACTGGAAAAAACGCTGGTCTACCCGCTAACCCCCAAAGGTTGAGAAGCCGGAATCCCAACCGCGCGGGGAAACTCCGCCGGAGTCGGCTTTTCCTTATGTAAATAAACGCAATGACGCACCCCTTGAGTTAAAGGCGTTGTAAACGCATCCACAGACTCTATTGCGCCTCCCAACTGCTGAAGCGCCAAGTCCAACCCCTCCGCCTCCTCAGTCGTCCAATGTCCGCGATACAATACCGCCTTCCCCCCCACCTTCAACAAAGGTAAAGCATACTCCGCACAAACAGGCGCAGCCGCCACCGCCCGAATCATCGCTACATCATACTTTTCGCGATACTGAGGTAATTGTCCCACCGCTTCCGCCCGACCGACCACCGCCGTCGCATTCTGCACCCCCATTTCTCGCAACAGAGAAGTTAAAAAAGCCATGCGCTTGCGAACAGAGTCCAGAAGCGTAACCTGAGTTTGGGGTAAAACCAAAGCCATCGGAATACCCGGAAATCCCGCCCCCGTCCCAATATCAATCGCTTTCGCCAAAGTATCAGCTTGCAACCATCCCTTAATTCCCCGCAACGAATCCCATAAATGCTTTTCCCAAAACTCATCCGGCTGAGTAATGCGGGTCAAATTCAGCCGCGTATTCCCCTCCAAAATCAACGCATAAAGCTGTTGAAACTGCTGTTGCTGCGCCGCTGAAGGTTCCCATCCTAGGGTATTCTGCCACTGTTGTGTCATTTCTGGCAGCATCAATGAATCGTGCATGAGCAAGCTAAGACAATGTATTTTCCAAGTTTTCCATTGTCTCGCATCTCAAAGGGAAATGAGTAGAAAGTGCTGAGTGCTGAGTGCTGAGTGGGGATGGGGGGAAGAAGAGATGGGAAAACTTGCTAACTATCAACTCAGCACTCATGAACCCACTCGGAACACCGCTACTTGGTGTGCAAGCTACGGAACTCGGAACGTTGCACTCTTTTCCCCCCATCCCCCCAACCTCTTATCTACTCAGCACTCAGCACTTTCTACTCAGCACTAAATGCAGCCACCGCTTCTTGCTTGGGTTGCTGTAGCAGTGCGGTTAGGCGGCGAACGCGTTCTTCGGTGGGGGGATGCGTCCGGAATAGGGATTGCAAACCGCCAGCAGTGATAGGGTTAACAATCAGTAGGGGTGACATGGCGGGGTTGCCATTCATGGGGATTTGGCGACCGATTTCTTCAAGTTTTTGCAAGGCGTTGACTAATCCTAAAGGATTGCCGGTGATTTCTGCGGCCCCAGCATCGGCTGCATATTCGCGAGTGCGAGAAATGGCCATTTGAATCAGCATGGCGGAAATCGGGGCCAAAATGATTAGGGCTAAGACGCCTAGAGGGTTGCCACCTTGACGGTTATCGCGGGTGACGGGGCCGTACATTGCACCAAAGGTTAGCATCCGTCCGACGAAGGTGATGGCACCTGCTAGGGTAGCGGCGACGGCTTGGGTGAGGGTGTCGCGGTTGCGAATGTGGGTGAGTTCGTGGGCGAGAACGCCTTCAAGTTCTTCTGGGGTTAAGGCTTCTAGAATCCCCTGGGTGACAGCTACGGCGGAGTTTTCGGGGTTGCGTCCGGTGGCGAAGGCGTTGGGGGTTCGCGTGGGAACGATAAACAGTTTGGGCATGGGTAAGCCCGCTTTGTTACTTAAACGCGCGACGCTATCGTAAAGTTGGGGGGCTTCTTCTCGCTGGAGGGGTTGGGCGCGATAGGTAGCTAAGGCGGCTTTATCTGAAAAGTACCAGGAACCAAAGCTGCTAATGGCGGCGAAGATTAAACCGAGATATAAACCTTGTTCGTTCCCTACGAGATAGTAGCCCGCGAGTACGAGTAATCCGCTTAAAAGTCCTAATAGACCGACTGTTTTTAATTGATTGCCAAGCATTTTTACGTTATAACCATTTATTTTGAAGGTATTTTTAACGTCTCATACTTTATTGACTCAGCAATCTACCCAGTGAGATAAAGGGTTCTCTGTCAATCGATAGGGGATGTCAGGGGGTATCGGGGTTGTTTTTGTTGGCACCCAATAGCAAGATTTGGACTAGGGAAAGGATGCCCCACCCTAATCCAAAAACCAGGAGCAATATCATTAAAGGGGCAAGTCCGGCAAAGGGGGCAAGGATAGCTAGCAGCAATAAGCTGATGAACAAAATTCGGGTAATAGCGCGATTCATGGCGGTTATCTGAAAGTCATTGCTTACACGATAGCGATCGCGCTTCCGAAGTGCCTATTACCCTAGAGCTAAATTTACCCTAAAGGATTGGCGATCGCGTTGCCAAGTCAAACTTATACCCATCGGGTAAAACATGCAGTTTCACGTCGCACAGGGCTAAGTTCTCATCTCTGAGTAAGGTGTCGATGTTACTGTGGGAACTTCCCTTTAAATCGACAATCGTACAAGAGGCTTCGCCAATCACTTCTAACTGGTGGTTAGAAACGACTACGGCGGTATTTTCATCAATGCCTAATCCTAACAGGTGCGGTTTGCGAGCGACGGCTGCTAGAAGGCGTCCAATTCTTCCCCGCTGAGAAAAGTGTTGGTCAATTACCACTTCCGGTAAGAAACTCATCCCTTCATCGGTTTCGACAATTTCTAAACGGGGATGGGTTTCTGAATCTCCCTCTACAATCATGGTTGCAGACATCATACTCGCCCCGGCGCTGGTTCCACCCACTGTAATGCCATCGCGATAGCGTTTTAATAGGGCTTTATGAATTTCTGTACCTTTTAGGGTATCTGTGATTCTAGCTTGGTCGCCTCCGGTAAAAAAGACGCCTGTTGCTTTATCAATAGATTCTAAAATGGTTGAAGAACGCGCGTCATCTCGGTCTGCGGTATCGGCAATTCGGACATCTTTCACGCCTAAACGTTCAAATACGCGAATATAATTATCGCCGACTTCTCTAGGAAGTTCGGTAGCCACAGTCATCACCACAATTTTGGCATCTAATCCGCCCGAAAGCCGGACAAATTCGCGCAAGATTTTGCAGTCGCCGTCTTTATCTTCTGCCCCACCAATAATAACGAGTTGTCCTTGGGCTTGTTTCGCTGGATTTGCGGTAGCTTCTCCACTACCAGAGTCGGCTTGCGTTTCTTGAACCTGATTTACCATAAAGCCTCCAAGAGTGAATTGGGTTCAAATCACCTTCTCCTGTGTCTGCTGGCTTGCGTTAGGGGCTATCAGTCAACAGTTTTTCCCTCCAACTACAATCGCGTTGGGGGGAAGCTTTGGAACTATTGGATAAGCGTAAATTAACTGAGATAGCTTGACTAACAAGGTGTAGAATTGTCTCGGCTGCTGAAAAGATTAATCTTTTACGGGGCAATTCAAAAATTCTACTGAGCAATAGCAAACGAGGAGATTGGGACGGGGATTTGTTATCTGAAAAGGTTGATACTTTTAGTAAACTCTAATCTTTGGGCTTTGTGGATTTGCCATTTGGTAGATTCTATCACAGATTTTCTTTCACTCTTGAGGTATAGAACAAGGGCAAAGTGAAGACACTGCAAGCCTCTGACGATTTTGAGCCGTTGCTCGCTTTCTACTCAAACTCTAAACGCAAACGAGAAACTGAGGTGCGCGGATAATAGTTTTGGAGAATTTGCTCGTAGGTATACCCTTGTTCGGCTAAACTTAGCGCGCCGAGTTGACTCATCCCTTTCCCTTGGAAGGCTTCTGCGACAATATCATCAGAAGCAGCATACAGGGACTCGACAATACCGCCTTTGTAGCTGACAAACTCGCCTGCGGTTTCGTCTACGGCTTGGGAGGTGCGTTCGTCTTCTCGGTCAATGCCGCTATAGACTTGATAATACTCGTCTGAACCGAGATGATAAAACGAACTGACGGGTTTAAAGTAATAGGTTAAGGCATAGGAACGCGCCGCGATCGCCTGAGCTTTCAGCGCCTCCATTTTCCAGCTTGGCGAGACTTCGCTAGCAACGACGCTATAGAGATATTGGCGCAAATTAATATAGTTAACCGCCCATAAGACGCCGCCATCAGCCACAAACAAAAATCGCCCGCGATAGGTTCGATTTCCAATAGTGGTTAAACCTTGGTGAGACGCATCTAAGAACACCACCGCCGGGAAGCTTTGGGTATTTAAACTCATTCCCGCTGCTGAGGCGGATAAAGTATAGGTTTCGTGGGGGGCGAGTTGGGCGAGCAGTTGTCCGCTTTGGTCGTAAACTTGGGCTTGGATAGAGGAACTTAACGTTAAGTTTGGCACCTTCGTGGCGATCGCAACATGCATTTCAATGGTTGAATCAACAGAAGGTAAAGAGGCCACATATCGGGCTTTAGCCGCTTCATTCAAAGCCTTTTCAGCTTCTGTGAGTTCGGAGGGTGTCGGGTTTGGCGTGGGTTGGGGGGAAGGAGAAGCCTCCGGGGTGGGTGCTGGCGGTACAGAGGGTTCAGCGCTAGGGGAAGGAAGCGGTGTCGGCGTAGGTTCTACAACAGGAGAAGGTTGGATGCTTTGAGTCACCGAAAGACGAGTTGAAGCTGAGTTAAAATCGCTTTTAGCAATTGCTAGCATCGCGGGTAATGGCAAAAAGCCCAGGAATAGCAGCCACCAAGGCTGTTCTTGAAAGAATTTGCGAATTTGCGATTTGGTCATTACTGGGGAATTAAAAAAGCTAGAGATTGCTTAAAGGGTCATCAATTGGGAATTCGGGTTTGAGGATAGGTAGTTGGGAAATTGTATAGCCGTTTCTAGTTTTACACGTTAACAATGAACGCAATACTACAGTTTGGCGAATGGAACCCACAAGCGGTTCGCGAATTTAAAGGGCGCTTAAAAGGTCGTAACATTACGATCGCGATCGCAGCTTCTATCGTAACTCAGGCATTGCTGATGTTTGTCTGCATCAGCGAGCTTCCCACCTTGGGGAGCAGCAGCTATAGTACCTATTGCATCCAGAATCCAGAAGGCTATTGTAGCGCCATCGACTGGGCAAAATGGTGGTTTAGTTTATTTCAATTCCTCTGTTGGCTTTTACCCCTAGGATTGGTAATTGGCAGCGTTTACCTGCTTATTGAGGACTTGTCCAAAGAAGAACGGCGGGGAACCCTCAACTTTATTCGCCTAACGCCGCAGTCGAGTCAAAGTATTTTGCTCGGTAAAATTATGGGGGTACCTATTCTCGTTTATCTGGCAGTTGCTTTATATTTACCCTTGTTTGCGATCGCAGGCATTAGCGCCGGGATGAACTTGCTCTGGATCGTCGGCTATATTCTATTTCTAGGTGTTGTTAGCTTCTTCTTTTCAAGCGCTGCGCTACTGATGGCATTTCTCAAAGCCGAACAACCGTGGTTAGGGAGTTTTTGCGCTGCGTATTTCGTATCGGGCTTGCTGAGTAGTTATTTCTTGTTTTTTGAGGCCGACCAAACCAGTAGAAATGCGACTGAGTTCAAATGGTTTATCTTACCTTTAGGTCAAAGTTACTGGGTGTATCAAAGCTTTGTCTTAACCACGCTTGGGGTCGGATGTTACTGGATTTGGCAAGCTTTAAACCGTCGCTTTCGCAACCCCAATGCCACGATTTTAAGTAAAGCACAGAGTTATGGGTTAGTGACGAGCGTGCAACTGTGGATACTGGGGTTTATCGTCCCGCTTTCCGAGCATGAAGTCGCGCTAGCAGTCGTCACCAGCTTAAACCTATTCGGCTTCTTGGCGATTGTCTCTGCAATTACGCCCCATTGTCAAACCTGTCTAGACTGGGCGCGCTATCGGCATACCATGCCCCATCGCCGCTCCTTGTGGCAAGATTTAGTTTGGGGTGAAAAAAGTCCGGCAATTGTGGCGATCGCAATTAACCTGGGCATTATGCTAGCAATCTGGGGAACTTGGGTGCTAACCTGGCCGAGTTACGCCCCCCAATGGCAAAGCCTAGCTATTTTGATCGTCAGTGCTAATCTCATTTTGGTCTATAGCGCGATCGCTCAAGCCATGCTGATGAACAAAGCCCCCAAACGCGTCCTCTGGACGGGGTTAACCCTTTCAACCGCCGTAGCACTTCCCCCTACTTTACTCTATCTCTTGGCCGGCCCCCTCGGCACAGGAACCCTCACCTCTCCAATTCTGACAACTCTGTGGTTCGCTTCCACCTTTAGCGCCCCTTGGTTTGTGGTGGAAAGCATTAGCGGACTTAGCGTTGGTTTAGCAATATTGGCTCAGTGGAGTCTTTTTGGACTCTTCACGCTTCAACTTTCTCGCAAGTTCCAACAAGTCGGCGCTTCTGCGGCTAAAACCTTAACGGGAACCTCACCCATTACCGCCCAACCCAAAGCATAGAATATTGAACTCCAGAATTCGATTGGGACAGGGGAAGTTCTCCTGTCCTAATTTTTTGCCCATTAATTTTAAACTTCCCGCAAACAATCAATACAACTTGCGGCGTCTGCTCAATAACTTGCCTAAAATCGGTTTGGACTCAGATCTTGCACCAGTGCCAGAAACCGGGTTTCTTGCCAATTGTTCAAGCTGAAACCCTTTATTCTTCAAGGATGGTGCAAGATGTCAGTTTGGATGGATTTGCAACTTTTTTCTGTAGATTTTTACGCTCATGAAGAAAATTCTGTCACGCCTGAAACCGTATCTGCGCTGGGTGATTCTGGGCGGAACGCTATTTTTTCTAGCAAAAGCTTTAAAAGATAATTGGCGAGAAGTTGCAGCCATTCGCATCGAACCCGCCGGATGGGCCGCTTTAACCTTAGCCTTGGGCGTCACTCTCCTGGCTCATATTTGGTCGGGATGGGTATGGGGTTGGATTTTGCAAACCTTTAAACAACCCGTTTCTAATGTTTGGGCAGTTATGGTTTACCTGAAAACCAATATCGCCAAATATTTACCCGGTAATGTTTGGCACTTCTACGGACGAATTAAAGCCGTTACGGGTCTGGGGGCTTCTTTAGGGGTCGCAACCCTCAGCGTGCTATTAGAGCCGCTATTAATGGCCGCTGCGGCTTTGTTGATTGCCCTAATCGGCAGCCAGCAACTCAATTGGGGGCTGCAACTGTTGGCGCTAGTGGCGGTACTCGGCGGCATTCATCCCCGCGTTTTGAACCCGATTTTAGACTATCTCAAGCGCGTCAAAGGCAAGGTCAGTAAATCAACCCGCTCAGAAACGGCTGACCCTTCCGTCACTGAAGCACCCCCTGAGAATGCTCAGGAAGCCAGCTATCAACTCAAACGCTATCCTCTGGTTCCCTTATTGGGAGAGGTGGGATTTGTTGGGTTGCGCGGGGTTGGCTTTGTCTTGACGTTTCTTCCCTTTGTGAACCTAAGCGCCGACCAAGTTCCCTCAATTATGAGCGCGTTTAGTCTTGCTTGGCTGTTGGGTTTAGTGATTCCGGGGGCCCCTGGTGGGATTGGCGTGTTTGAAGCGACGGCTTTGGCGCTGTTAGATCGTCAATTTTCGTCAGCGATTTTGTTGAGTGCTGTGGCGCTATACCGCTTGATTAGCGTTATTGCAGAAGCGGCGGGTGCGGGTTTGGTTTGGCTAGATGAACGGCGTTGATTAACCGCAAAACCTGAAATTGTCCAGGGTACAGTTACGGGTTTCACAAACTCTTTTGGGAATCATCTGGCGGATAAAGATTCTGTAAATTCTCAAAGGCGATCGCGCACCTTGGCAAGGCAAGATCGATCGGTCAGAAACTTCGGAAGCGAAGTATTAATCGATCGTAAGGAATGTACTTTATGGTTGTTCCTGTGCAAAGTCATGCTCGGCTTATTGTTGCGTCTGTCACTGTTTTAGCGGCGACACTGGGTACAAATGCGATCGCTCAGGCGGGAACCATCCGCCACGATCGCGCGGATGCTGAATATCTCGATTTAGCCACGCTGTTTCCGAGTGTCGGATATTTGCGGGCGAGAAATGACGGGGGCGGTTGGACTTGTTCGGGTACGCTGATTGATGCCTCCTATGTCCTCACGGCTGCCCATTGCGTTGAATCTCCAGAGGGCTATCTGACGCAAGGCAGCTTTTCTGTAGGTGGCAGCCGCTATGGTATTGCGGGCGTGACGGCCCATGAAGGTTGGTTTTCAAGCAACCGCCAGTTACTCTCCGGTACGGATATCGCGATTTTACTCCTCGATCGAGCAGTCGCGAATGTGAATCCGGCGGAACTCTTTAGGGGAACCAACGAACACCTACAACTGGGAACCTATGTAGGGTATGGTTTAACGGGTAACGGTTTGACGGGTTCAATTCCCGGTTCGGGGGGAACGAAACGCGCCGGACAGAATATTATTGCGTTGGGCGGTCAGTTATCCCGCTATGGCTATAATGACAAACTGCTGGTTTCCAACTTTAGCGATCCGAGGCGTGCCGGATCAAACCCCTTCAATACCGCCCAGCATTTAGAATATCAACTCTCATCGGGGGATAGTGGCGGGGGATTATTTATCAATAACCAAGTGGCGGGGGTGCATTCGTTTATTAGCGATCGCTCTGGTGGGAAAATTGACTCCAACTATGGAGAATTCTCGGCTTCGGTGCGCGTCTTTGACCATCTCAACTGGATTCGCAACCAAATTACCAATCTAGCAATTCGCTTCAATCGACCGGCTTCTGAGCGGATTACAAGTCTAGGTCAAGGCACGACAGTTACCGAGCTTCCCTCAACCTCTGGCAATAATTTTACCCCTTCCTCTGCTGCCGTACAGGATTGGGATAACTTGCCAGAACAACCGGAATCGGTACCCGAACCGAACCTCGTTTGGGGACTCTGCGGTTTAGGGCTTTTCGGCTGGTTAGGGCGGCGCAAGTGGAAAAACGCTCCAACCGCACCCAAGCGTTAAACCCCTTTAACCGCCGAAACCGCAAACGTGAGAACGGTTTCATCCACCCCTTTGAGCTTTAGGGGACTGCATTTGGTAATTTCGTCTTCTGCCAAATAATCGGCAACGGCGGCAGAAACGAGGATCGTACTGGGTTCGGCGGCTTGCTGCAAGCGGGAAGCAATGTTAACCGCCGGCCCAATTGCCGTATAATCGGCACGTTCGGCACTGCCAAACATGCCAACGACAGCCGTTCCTTGGTGAATGCCGCAGCGAAAACGGACTTGGGGAATACCGGCCGTTTGCCAGCGATCGTTCAGGACTTCTAAACGGGCTTGCATTTGCCTTGCAGTCGCGATCGCTCTTTTTACCTGTTCGTTTGGGCTTAAATCTTCCGGCGCGCCAAAAATCGCCAGCACCGCATCGCCCATAAACTTATCCACCGTACCGCCATTTTCAAAGACTGCGTGGCTCATTTCCTCCAGGTATTCATTGAGGACTTCAGCCACTCGGCGCGATCGCAATGTATTAGAAATTTGGGTAAACCCGACAATATCGCTAAATAAAATCGTAATCAGGCGCGGTTCTGGACGCAAAGACAGCGAGAGCGTCCCCTCTGCGGCTTTTTGCACCATCACGGGCGGTAAAAAGCGGCGCAGCACCGACTCAGTTAAATAGGTATTCAACTCAGAAACCCGGCGTTCGTTAGCTTTGAGGGCTAATAAGTTGCGAACCTCAGCCAATAACTCTCGATCGTTAAACGGCTTCGATAAATAGGCATCGGCACCGCGTTCCGCCCCTTCAATGCGCGTATCTTCATCCACCTTTGCCGTCAGCAGAACAATGGGCGTCCCTTTAATCTCCTCGCAGTTGCGAATCGAGACAATCATCTCTAAACCCGACACCACAGGCATCATCAAATCCGTCACAATTAAATCGGGGCGTTGGGCTTGAGCGACTTCAAACCCTTGCGCGCCATTGCGGGCGAGCAAGACGCGATAGCCGCTATTGGTGAGAATGCTAGAGACATAGGTTCGCAGATCGGCATTATCGTCTACTACCAGGATCGTGGCATTGCCTACCTCTGTGGAATTATTGTTGGGCAGACTTTCCTCTGAACCTGCTGCCCCGGTCGTCATTAACTCTTCAACTTCAATATCGGCAAACTCTACAGAAGCGCGTCGGCTTTGTAACTCTGTGGGGACTTCAATCACCTGTTCTGCGGGCAAATGAGCGCTACCGATTTGCAACCACACCGAGAAGGTTGAGCCTTCCCCATAGATGGATTCTACAGAAATTTGCCCGCCGTGCAGTTCCACCAATTCGCGAACGAGGGCCAATCCTAACCCCGTTCCTTCGTAGGAACGATTGACGGAGCCTTCCGCTTGTCGAAAACGCTCGAATAAATGGGGAATCTGATCGGCGCGAATGCCAATCCCGCTATCTTGCACTTGCAGGAGGCAATGATCCCCCGCTTTCTGCAAAATCACCGTAATCTGTCCGTTCACGTTGGTGAACTTCATGGCATTGGACAGCAGGTTATACAGCACCTTATCAAACCGCTCGACATCTAGGTAAATCGGCGGTACGGGCGCTAATTGCGTCACCAGTTCGATCCCTTTTTTCTCGCAATAAGACCCAAAGGCATCTACAATTTGGTTGACTAACTCGCCGAGGTTGCAGGGTCGGAAACTGGGCTGCATTCGTCCGGCGTCTAGGCGCTGCAAGTCTAGCAATTGGTTGACGAGGCGTAACAGGCGGCGCTGGTTGCGGAGAGCGATCGCGCTTTGTTCGTAAGATAAGCCCTGTCCCGATGCGACGGCCGACTCTAGCGGACCGATGGTGAGGGTGAGGGGGGTGCGGAATTCGTGGGAGATATTTTGGAAGAATTCCGTTTTTTGGCGGTCTAACTCCAGCAGTTGCTCGGCTTGCTGGCGGGTTTTTTGGTAGAGGCGAGACTGCTGAACGGCGATCGCAGCTTGAGCGGCGACGGCTTGAGCCAGTTCAATCTCTGCGTTAGTCCATTTACGGGGAGATTGGGTTTGGCGCAAAGAAATGCTGCCAATAATTTGCCCATCCGAGAGCAAGGGAACCACTAACAAAGCTCTAGCCCGTTCTCGCAGGGGTAAATCGAGCAAGCGTTCTTGTTCGTGGGTTCGCAAGTCGTGGATCGCAACATGCTGTTTGGTTTCTAAAAGTTTCACTAAAACCGGGTTCCCCGTAATCGGCACCACCGACTGGGGGAGGGAAACCGAACGGGGACGAAGGTTCTGAGCATCATTGGCGATCGCGGGCGTCGAGAACGACAGATCGGAGGAGAGGGGATCTTGGGGATCGGTGGAGCGTACCCCCAAGGCGCGATCGTATAATCCCACGCATTGAACGTACTCGTCTTCTCCCGTCCACAACGATAAAGCACACCCATCGACTTGCAACGCTTGTCCGAGTTGTTGGGTAATAGCAGCAAAAATATCTTGGGGATCGAGACTCGAACGGATAGCGGCGGTAATGGTATTGACTAAGCTTTCGCGCTTGGCAAGTTCGCGCACCTGTTCGTAGGCGCGGGCTTGGGAAACGGCTAACCCAGCTTGATCGGCCACCATCACCACCAGTTGCACCTCATCATCTTGCCAGTTGCGCGGTTCTTGGCACTGATGCAGCGCCAGCACGGCCATCAGTTCTTGCTGGCAGATGAGGGGAACCACCAAGCTAGAGCAAATATTCGCTTGTTCAAAGGCGAGATAGCGCTGTTGGAGGGCCAGTTGTTCGACGGGGTTTTCGAGGAGTTCGAGGTTCTGGAAGCGTTCGTCGGTGGCGACTTCGTAAATGACTTGAATGTCTTGGGTTTCCCAGACGGTTTGCGCCAAAAGGGCGTGCAGGGGGTTGGTGAGGGGTTCGCCATTGCTGTTTTGGCGATAGGTGCCTTCGCCAGAACGCGCTTTGAGTTGGGCTTCGGTTGCATCGTAGACGAACCACTCGTTTTGCATTTCTCCCTCTTGGAAGGGGCGCAAAATGCACAAATCCACCTCAAACATATGGCCGACGGTATCGACGATGGTTTGCAGGATTTGGCGGTAGTCTAAGGCACTGCGGATGGTGTTGGTGACGGCATTGAGCAGCGATTCTTGGCGCAGGGTGCGGCACAGTTCGCGGGTGCGCGCTTTGAGGACGTTATGGGTATCGACGCCTTGCTGCACGACGGCTCGCAGTTCGGTTTCTTCCCAGGGTTTGGTGACATATTTAAAGACTTTACCGGCGTTAATGGCTTCTACGAGGTCTTCAACATCGGTATAGCCGGTGAGGATAATCCGGATGATTTCTGGATATTGGGTGGCGGTTAAGCTGAGAAACTCAGTCCCGCTCATCAACGGCATTCGTTGATCGGAGATGATCACCGCAACATCGCCTTCGGTGGCCAAAATATCCAACGCCACTGGCCCGGATTCGGCTCTGAGTACCTGGTAATCGCGGCGGAACGTGCGATACAGCAAATCGAGGTTATCGGGTTCGTCATCGACAACCAATATTTTCGGCTTACTTTTGTGGGGGGATTTCATGCACCGCTCTCCTGTTGCAAGGGCCGTTGACTGAAATATCGCCGACTCCCTGCGCGCTGATTCAGGCGATCGCCTGTTTTGCACCGTGATTGTCCTCTGAGTGTCCCTGGCTGTTGCATTGCTGTAAATCGACCAATTAATTGCAAGGAATGACTGGCGTAAACGTTTTAATTGGTTTGACGTGCTATGGTAGCATCAAGCCCAAATGTCAACCCAGTATGCACCCCTGCTGTTGGGTTCTTGGACCTAAAACACATGAAAGCGCGAGCCTTGGTTGATGTTCGCGTAGCGTGCTTTCGGAAATTGCTCTTGAGTCGAGCCAGGGATGAGATCCGCTCTCGCAATCCGCCTTGGCGGAATCGCGCCCCATTGCCACAAAGCCAATAACCTGAGAAGCATTACCTCGGTTAACCTTTTCTATCCGGATCGATCGCAGTTGAACGCGGGTAGAGCGAGTTGGGTTGGCACTTTCATGGGTTGATGCTGTCCTTGTACAATCCTAATATAGTCTTTAATGCTGGTTGTTTAGAGTGTTCCCCGCTCTACGGCATTGCTAACAGCCTAGCAGGACTAGCGCAGGAGTTTGTCGCATCTGTTGGCTCGTTAATGCTGGGTAGTGGTGAGCGTTGTGAATTCCGATTACAGTCATTCAACCTATTGCGAGCCAGATTCTGAGGGCGATTGTACCACTCATTTTCCCTATACGGTTCGAGTCTCTCGTTTAGAAGATGTCGAACAAAGTGCAGAAATTTTAGCGGAAAGCTTTCATTCGCGCTCTGGGCCAATGGGTTATATCTATCCTTTATTGCGCCTGGGAATTTCTGAAGATTTACGCAACCGCGTGCGATCGCCCTCGCCTCATTATGTCTGTCTGGTGGCCGTTGAAACCAGCAATTCCAGCAATCCCCTGAAGGTGGCGGGAACGGTGGAAATGGGCGTGCGCTTCCGTCCGGGTGGGGTCGGCTCGTCCGATCGTTCGATTTCCGCGAGTCCTAGAAGCCACCAACAGCTTTATATCTCGAATTTGGCGGTCAAAGCCATTTATCGCCGCCAAGGGATTGCTAGCGCTCTGTTGCAGTCGTGCGAGCAGATGGCGCTGCGCTGGGGATGCCCGCATTTGTACTTGCATGTTTTAGAAAATAACCATCAGGCTCGCCGCCTCTACTACCGTTTGGGGTATCGCTTGCACCGCATTGATTGGAGTTGGGAGTGCTGGCTGTTTTCTAAGCCTCGCAAACTTTTGCTCTACAAGCACTTGTCGGCTCAACCTCGCGCTGAAGTGTCGGCTCAAGAACGCGATCGCTCTTGAGGCGTTCCCCAAAGACTCGCACTTGCTCAATTGAGTAGTGTAGGCTGGTACACAAGCTACCATTATTGAGACGTAAGGGTTGGTGCTAGTGGAGGTCGAAACTAAGGTTAGTCGTTTAGAGTCAATTGTGGAAAAAATGGGCGAAGCCGTCATCGCGACGACTGAAACGGTGGAGCGTCTCTCCGATCGCGTTGATGCTCTCGCTATCAGCGTGCAGCAGCAAGGCTATCAAATTTTTGCCTTAAGCGATGCCATTCAAACGTTAGCGGAAAATCAGGATGCTTCTTTGAAAGAACTCAAGCAGCTTTCACAAACGCTTCAACGTCTTGTGGTTTTACTTGAGGAAGTTGAGGATTCTCAATAAGGACTGGGGTGTTTTGTGCAAGTCTGTAGCGCCAAACGCGCTAAACTATCATGATGCAGTGGGTTGAACATCTGGCTGGGGTGGAAATTGACTCAGGGGCGTTTTGAGAAATGCCGTCTTGGGATTCCATTTTCACGCAGCCTGCTAACTCCAAAGCGGGAATGTCTGGTAAAGTGTCGGGATGTGAGGCTCACAACCCATGAGTGAGGTAGATCAATTCGCGTCGTTCTGGCGATCGCAACTGGAAAAAGAATGTGGCGATCGCGATTCGGAAACTCGTCAAAGTATTATTGAGTGGCTGTTGGGGGAAGATCGAGACCGCCTAGAAACCCTAGACTCGCAACAGTTGGCGATCGCTCACCAGGCGATGGATTACCGCTATCGCATTTTACGCCAGCGTTACTTAGGGGTATCGCCCGAAAAAGCTTATAGCCGCTTGATGCAGCGCTTGGCTAGTCTATTTCTGATTCGCAATAAGATTCGGACTTGGGTGGCCCTCAGTCGCGATCGCCAGCGTTCGGTGGTGGATGTCCTGCAAGAGGTGGTTCAGGAGTTATTGCAAAGCGATCGCTATCTTCAGCAGCAAATGAGCTGGATTGCTCAATGTACCGCTAATCCTCGCTTGCGAAACCAACTGATGCTGGCAAGTACCGAAGAATATTGTCTGCGACCGATTCGCAACCAACCCCTATTACTCTATCGGTTTGTCAATTATCTGCGCCGCACCCAACGCGGCGGGATGACTCAGGTTCCAACGGGAGACTTGGTGCGTCTGGTGTCCGAAGAACTGGTTCCCGATGATGCCGATAGTCCGGTGAGTTTGCTCGATACCCAAGCAATCGTTGAATATCAAGAAAATCAGGCTTGGGAAGAACAGCAACGCCAGCGCCAAGCCGTCCAACAGCAGTTTGAAGATTACCTCAAAGAACAGCTTGACGACCAGGCCGCCCAATGGCTGCAATTATACTTGCAAGGTCGCACCCAAGAGGCGATCGCCCAAGAACTGAACGTACCGATTAAACAGGTCTATCGCCTGCGCGAGAAAATTAGCTATCATGCGACGCGGATTTTTGCCCTCAAACACCAACCCGAACTGGTGGCGAGTTGGTTAGAAACCTCCTTACAGGAGCATAACCTGGGTTTAACGCCTAGCCAGTGGAATCAGTATTGGCAAAGCTTAACCCCCGATCGGCAGCAACTGTTAGAAGCCTTGAAATCCGGTCAAAGCATTGAAGCGATCGCCTCTGAGTTGAACTGGAAGACCAATCAAGTCATGGGAGAATGGAGTAAGCTTTATTTAGCAGCTCAGGCGCTGCGAAGTGCCTCCTAAGCCGATAGCGTCAAGTTCAGTTGACAAATTTTTCGGGGTGCAACTGGTCGTGCGAGATAGGAAGAGATCGTTGCTTTACCCATGATTAGTGGCTAGTTTTTTTCTCGTTGGGCGAGCAATGGTGATGCCTATCATCCCTTAAAATCGGCGGATATTGGGGGAAATCCTCTGAAAAAGAAAACTAACCCACCCTTAAATCCATGCCGGCTTCATCAGATGACCCCACCATGCATAAGATAACTGGCTCTCGTCAACCCTCCCCGTTGACTCCCGATGGTCGTTCGGATGCAGTGCATCTGGATCGGGAGCAAATGTTTCATCTCATTGATGGCGTCTTACCTTTTGAAGCCTGTCTCTATCATCAAGTGCTACCGCTTTCTTTAGAAGGAAGCGTCTTGAATTTGGGGATGGTGGATCGCGAAGATCATGGGGCCCTCGATTATGTGCGGCGCATTTTGGCTTATCTCAATTATTCCCTAGTTCCGCGTCCGATTACCTCTGAGTTGCATCAATCGATGCTGACGGCTTATTTAAATCAAGCCGGATCGCAACAATCTCGCGCTTCCAATCATTTACCCCCAGCTTGGAAGCCGCAAAAACCTAAACTCGAAGAACGGCAAAATCAACCCACTTTAATTGTTGACAGTCCAGATGAGATTGATACGGTTTCTGCGGAGAGCGATCGCCCCGAACCCGTGGTAGAGTCAGATCTCGTGCCGGAACCCCCACCGCCACCTGTGGCTGATCTCCCGCCTGTAGCGCCGGTTAAAAATGCTTTACCCGCGTTAGATGCCAAGGCCCAATACCTATCGAGTCCGGTTGAGTTTTTAGCCACCCTACCGCCTCAAGAACTGCTGCGAGAACTCCTCGGACGGGTGATGGTTGGGGGAATTGGACGGTTATATTTTGAACGCCATCAAGATTGGGGACGCATTTTATGGAGTTTGAACGGGGTGTTGCAGTCGGTGTTGGATGGACTGCCGCCGACTCTGTTTCAAGGGGTGATTAATGAGTTAAAATTGCTGACTCATTTACCGTTAATTACGGTTCAGCAACCCAAACAGGTGGAGATCGAACGCCGACACGACCAAACGCGCCTGTTGTTGCGCCTGCGGGTGATGCCGGGGAAGTATGGCGAGGAGGCGACGCTGCAAGTGTTGCGAGGGGCGGCGTTGAAGTTCTACCAGCAGCAGCAGTTGGCAAACTTGGGACGCGATGCGCTGACGATCGCGCAGCAGTTGCAACAAAAACTCAATGAGATTCGCGATCGCACTCGCGCCAATCCGAGTTTATCGGGAAATCAGTTGGAAGCGTTACCGGGTTTGAATCAAATGCTGAAAAACCTCGAACGGCAAATTCGCGATTTAGAAGAAATTCAAGGGAGATCCGAAGAACAAGACTAATGCGGCAATCCTCCCAGCATTCAGCCCGGTTGAAGGTCTATCCTGGATAAAGAGGCATAGAAAGAAGGCGCTGAATGAGTAGAAAAGCGATCGCAATTGCTGTGGTGGGCGATATCCACGATCGATGGGATGCCACGGATGGAGAGATTCTCAAGGCGTTGGGGATTGATTTAGTCTTGTTTGTTGGGGATTTTGGTAATGAGTCGATCCCGGTTGTCAGCGCGATCGCCGATCTCAAGCTTCCCAAAGCGGCTATTACTGGCAATCATGATTGCTGGTATACGGCCTCGCCTTGGGGTCAGCGTCAATGTCCCTACGACCGGAATTTGGAAGATCGGGTGCAGCAACAACTCGATTTACTGGGCGAAACCCATGTGGGTTATAACAAGCTGGATTTTCCTGAGTTTAATTTAACAGTGGTGGGCAGTCGCCCGTTTAGTTGGGGCGGCCCGGACTGGAAGAATGCGGCATTTTATCGCGATCGCTTTGGGGTGGAGGATTTTCAACAGTCCACAGAGCGGATTGTAGCAGCCGTTAAACAGGCGAAGTACGACACGGTTCTGTTTTTAGGTCATTGCGGCCCAACCGGACTAGGAGACAAAGCTGAAGACCCCTGCGGCAAGGATTGGAATCCCTTGGGAGGCGATTTTGGCGACCCGGATTTTGCCGAGGCGATCGCCCAAACCCGTCGTTTAGGCAAAACCATTCCCCTCGTCGCCTTTGGACATATGCACCACCACCTGCGCCACACCCAAACCCAACTGAGGAAATCTCTAGCCGTCAGTCCTGAAGGCACAGTTTACCTCAACGCCGCCCGCGTTCCCCGGATCGTCACAACCCAAAGCCAAGAACAACGTAACTTTTCCCTCGTCACCCTCGAAAAAGGTCAAGTTACCCAAGCCTCTCTGATCTGGGCTAATCTAAACGGCGAAATCGTTTCCCAAGAAAATCTCTATCAACTTTCCCCTCAAGTCGTACAACCCGCCTAAAGAATGCGATATGATAGAAATCGCTATCCTTTTGGAGAGGTGGCAGAGTGGTCGATCGCGCTCGACTTGAAATCGAGTGTACCGAAAGGTACCGTGGGTTCAAATCCCACCCTCTCCGTTTTTAATAGTGCTGAGTGCTGAGTGCTGAGTGCTGAGTGCTGAGTGCTAAAGAACTATAGTAGGTTGGGTTGACGTAGGAAACCCAACATCCAGCCAGGGAGTTAAGTCCCCGGCGGGTAATACAACTGATGCAAGAGGTGAATCTACTTCAGATCTTGCACCATCCTGAGTAAGGTCTGAGAAACCGGGTTTCTTGCCAATTACTCAAGCTGAAACCCTTAATTTTTCGTCGAGAAACCCGGTTTCTGGCACCGGTGCAAGATGTCAGTCTACCTAACTTCTGCGTAACTTTTGAGAATAGAACGAAGCAGACTCTTCACCTCTGGCGCATTCTTGAGTAAATTTAATTAAATGATGGGCGACTAAACCGACGTGAATCACCTGTTCAATTTTGCCTTTCTTTAAAGCTGGTTTTGCCATTTGCCAGAAGGTTTGGCGGTAGTTGCTAAAAACGCCAACCCTGAGTAAGATTTTACCTAACATGGTTAAACCTTTTTGGATATTCTTCTTCGAGACGCGCGCCGGACTATTGGGAACCTTAATGCGGTTAGGATAGGTATGCTCGCACTGATAGGCAAAACGCTGATATAAAAAGTCTGGATCGTAAGCTTCCGTAATGCAGCGCTGCCACATTTTCACAACCTCTTCGTAAGGCATTAAAAAGTCTACATTGGATTCCCGGCTTTCATCTAAAATTAGCCTTCCTTCTGTTTCCAAACGCCGCCATAGGGGAGTTCTTGGCAATGCATAAAGTAGGTTGATTGTCAACATTGGGATATTGGACAAGCGGATAAATTCTAAGATATGATCGGCAGTTTCTGGCGTGTCGGTATCGAGTCCGATAATAATTCCAGAAACGACCTCCATCCCGTATTTATTGAGAGTTTTAACCGCATCTAAAATTGGTAAACTGAGGTTTTGGTCTTTAGAAATTGCTTTCAGAGCTTGCGGTTCCGGCGTTTCAATCCCACAGAAGACTGTACAGAAATAAGCTTCCCGCATCATTTCTAATAACTTGGGACTTTGCGCTAGATTTAATGTCGCTTCGCAAGCAAATTGCAGCGGATAGCCATTGCTTTTTTGCCAATCGATTAAATGGGGTAAAAGTTCGGCGACAGCGCGGCGATTTCCAACAAAATTATCATCAACAAAATAGACTGCACCTGGATTTCCCGCTTCTAGCATGGCATCGAGTTCTTGAAGCACTTGTTGCGGCGTTTTCATCCGGGGATTTTGCCCGTAAAGTTCGGGAATATCGCAAAATTCGCAACGATAGGGACAGCCGCTAGAAAATTGAATATTCGCCAGAAAATAGCGGTCTAACGCCAGTTTGTGATAGGCAGGTGTGGGAAATTCAGTTAAGGGTAAGCGTTCTTGGGTTTCAAAACGAACTTGTTGGGAGGGGCGTTCGGTATGACAATCGATATATTCAATCATTGCATCCGTCGCATCGCCCAATTCGCCGATGTGAACAATGTCAAAATCGGGGTAATATTCTGGACAACCGGAAACCGAAGGACCGCCAACGATAGTTATTTTACCGGCTTGGTGTGCGAGTTCGTTAATCTCATTAATTTGCGGACGTTGGATGTGCATCCCGCTGACAATCACAATATCCGCCCATTGGTAATCGGCTTTTGTTGCCGAACGCACATTTTCATCAATAAACCGGATATCCCATTGTTGGGGTAAGTAGGCGGCGACTATCAGCAACCCTTGGGGAGGCATAAAGGCGCGAACATTCCGCATCAGGGGATAGGCGTGATGAAACGTGCCAAAAGAACGGCTGTATTTGGGGAAGACACAGAGAATGCGGCGCAGGTTGCGGGGAGTATAGCGGGTTTGGGGTGTGGTGACTGGGTTAGGGGGGGTTAAGGTACCTGTCATTAGGACAATTCCTCACGCAGTTAAAGGCCCTACAGAGTTTGGGGTAAGATGCAATCTACCCTCTTAACCGCACATGATAGCGGGTAACGTCTAAATGCAGTTGATTGTTTTTCTATTGCGGTCGTCTTGGGGTATGCTGGCGATCGCAATTGGTACCGGGTTCGTGAGTGGCATCAGTAGTGCCAGTCTCATTGCCATTATCAGTTTAGCGGTGAGTCAGGGTTCGGCGGAGTCTTTGCGGCTGGCGGCTTGGGGGTTTGCTGGCATTGCGTTTATTGCTTTAATCACCAGTATCATCTCGCAAATGACGCTAATTCGGTTAGCGCAGCAGGCCATTTTTCAATTGCGCCTCACCCTCTGTCAGCAAATACTGGGTTCTGAGTTGACTCACTTGGAAGGGTTAGGGATACCGCGACTGATGGCGACGCTAACCGATGACGTACAGGCGGTAACGGATGCAGTTCGGCTGGTTCCCTTTCTCTGCATTGACTTAGCCACGGTTGCGGGTTGTTTGGCTTATATTAACTGGCTATCGTTTCGAGTGTTTGTGCTGGTTTGTCTGCTGACGGTGGTGGCTTTAGGTAGCTGTCGCTGGTTGTTGAGGCGGGGAAAGCGGCTGTTAGCCAAGGCGAGGGAACAGCAGGATATTTTATTCGCTAATTTTCGCACCGTCACCGAAGGAACCAAGGAACTGAAGCTGCATTATTGGCGCAGACAAGCCTTTTTACAAGAAGACTTACAACCCACCGCCGGGAGGTTTCGCCGTTATAGCGTTGATGGCTTAACCCTATTCGCCGTAACTTCGAGTTGGGGAAAACTCATCTTCTTCTTTGCGGTGGGGTTTGTGTTGTTTGCTTTACCCCAGTTTATGCAACTGCCAGCGGAAACGCTATCGGGATATGTTCTCACGTTTACCTATTTGATGTTACCGATGGAACGGCTAGTCAATCAACTGCCGATTCTCAGCCGCGCTAGTATTGCGTTAGAGAAAATTCAGTCTTTAGGGTTATCGCTAGCCAACTCCGCCGAACAGGTTTCGGTTCCCACTGATATTCATTACACTTGGCAAGCGTTATCTTTACAAGGGGTGACGCATCGCTATCGGGGGGAAAGCGAGGACAGCCATTTTACCCTCGGCCCGGTAGATTTAAAGTTACAACCGGGAGAACTGGTGTTTATTGTCGGGGGAAATGGTAGCGGTAAGTCTACCCTAGCAAAGTTGATTACTGGGTTATACATTCCCGAAGCCGGAGAGATTTATTTAGACGGGAAACGCATTACTTCAGAAAACCGGGAATGGTATCGCCAGCATTTCTCGGCTATTTTCGCAGATTTCTATTTATTCGATCGGTTTTTGGGGATAGATACGCTAAATTTGGAGGCGCAGGCGCAGGCTTATCTCCAGCAACTGCGTTTAGACCATAAGGTGAGGTTAGAAGCGGGGAGACTTTCAACAACGGCGCTATCTCAAGGTCAACGCAAGCGGTTAGCTCTACTGACAGCATACCTGGAAGATCGCCCGATTTATCTATTTGACGAATGGGCAGCCGATCAAGACCCGGTATTTAAGGAGTTATTCTACACCGAGTTATTGAGCAAATTGCGCGATCGCGGTAAGGCTATCCTGGTTATTAGTCACGATGACCATTACTTTCACCTAGCCGACCGGATTATTAAGCTAGACTACGGGCAGGTGGAGTATGACAAACCCCAAGGTTGATTGTTTTAGCGCTTAAAACTCCTGTCGGAACCTCCCGCCACAAGTGTAAATGTTTGCAACTTATCTTTTTGTCCGGAATAGATCCGGCACAATAGGGGGAATTTTTAAATTAAAACTAAAAATTAACCCAAAGGAGACAACTTATGCATTCCGTAACGATCCTAGGGGCGGGTAAGATTGGGGCAACGATCGCCAAACTCTTGCATTACAGTGGAGACTATAGCGTTTGTGTGGGAGATACCAATGCTGAGGCGTTGGATCGGTTAGCCGCAACGTTACCCATCAAAACGGTATTGCTGGATGTCAACGATGAGGCAATGCTGGTTAAATATCTCCAAGGACAACAAAGCGTTGTTTCAGCTTGTCCCTATTGGGTTAATCCTGGCATTGCGCGCGCCGCCTTGCAAGCAGGAATTAGCTATTTTGATGTTACCGAAGATTTGGCGACGACGAGTGCAGTCAGAGCGATCGCCCAAAACGCGACAGCCAAGCAAGTGTTTGTACCTCAATGCGGTTTAGCGCCAGGTTTCATCAGCATTCTCGCCTATCACCTCTGTCACGGCTTTGAAAAGCTAGAGGAGGTGAAAATGCGGGTGGGGGCTTTACCCCTGTATCCGTCTAATATGTTGATGTATAACCTCACTTGGTCTACAGAGGGGTTGATTAACCAATACTGTAACCCCTGCGATGCCATTCGCAACGGACGACGGGTGGAGGTGATGCCGTTAGAAGAGATAGAATATTTTTCCCTGGATGGGGTGGAGTATGAGGCGTTTAATACCTCTGGCGGGTTGGGAACCCTCGCAGATACGCTAGAAGGGAAGGTGAGGAACCTGGGTTATAAGACAATTCGCCATAAAGGACATCGCTACCTGATGTCGTTTTTAATTCAGGAATTGGGTTTAGGCGATCGCCGGGAGATCCTCAAGGATATTTTAGAGCAAGCGATTCCCACTACGCAACAGGATGTCGTCCTCATTGGCGCGACGGTTAGCGGCTGGAAAAATGGTCAATACGTTCAAGTCAGCGACGCCAGAAAGATTTATCACGGCGAATTCTACGGCGAACATTGGGGTTCCATTCAAATTACCACAGCCGCCTCTTTGTGTGCGGTTCTCGATTTGCACGTTCGCGGAGATTTACCCGAAAAGGGGATAATTAAACAAGAACAAATTCCCTTTGAAGCGTTTATTAATAACCGTTTTGGGCAATATTACTACTCGACTCGATAAACTGGGTTGGAAGACGGGCGATTTGCTATCATCAGATGACATAAACTTGGAGCGATCGCCCTCAAAAGGATACCCTAACAATAACGATGTTAGACCTACAAGCATTAGGCTTTAATTCTCTTCAGCAACCCCAACCGGGAGTTTGGATTGGCAAGTCTGCGGAGATGGGTTTAGGTGAGAAAATAGAGGTAGTCTCGCCGATTGATGGGAGTGCGATCGCTTCTATCCAGCTTGCCACACCTGCTCAAGTCAATCAAGCCGTGGAAGCCGCTAGCCAAGCGTTTCGCCACTGGCGTACTGTACCTGCACCTCAGCGGGGAGAACTTGTTCGCCGCATCGCCGAACAGGTGAGGCAGCATAAAATTATTTTAGCCGAATTGATTACCCTAGAAGCGGGTAAGATTCCCCAGGAAGCCTTGGGGGAGGTGCAAGAATGGATTGATATCTGCGATTTTGCAGTAGGTTTATCGCGTCAGTTATATGGCTTGACAATTGCCAGCGAGCGCCCGGATCATCGTTTAATGGAACAATGGCTACCTTTAGGCCCTGTGGGAGCGATCACTGCCTTTAATTTCCCGGTGGCAGTATGGGCATGGAATGCGATGATTGGATTAGTCTGCGGCGATCCGATGGTTTGGAAACCTTCGGAGAAAACGCCATTATGTGCGCTAGCCTGTCAGCATTTGGTACAACGCGCCATCGCAACTTTACCCGATGTTCCCCCGGAAGTCTGTAGCGTCGTTATCGGGAAAGTAGATGTGGGACAAACACTCGCATCTCACCCTAGTTTACCCTTAATTTCGGCAACGGGTTCTATCCCAATGGGTCGGGCGGTTGCAACTACCGTCGCCCAACGGTTGGGGAGAAGTTTGCTAGAGTTAGGCGGGAATAATGGGATGATTGTCGCACCTTCGGCTAATTTAGAATTAGCAATAAGAGCGATCGCCTTTGCAGCCGTGGGAACCTGCGGACAGCGTTGTACTACTTTACGCCGTTTAATCGTTCACAACAGTATTGCAGATAGCCTAGTGGAACGCTTACAGAAAGTTTATCGTTCCCTACCCATTGGCGATCCAAATCAAGATGGCGTTTTAGTCGGCCCCTTAATTGATAGCGCCTCTGGGGAGAAGATGCAAGCGGCCCTAGAGACAGCCCGCCAGCAAGGGGGTAAAATCTTTGGAGGCGATCGCATTACTGAAGGCGTACCCAAAGGTGGGGTATACGTACATCCGGCGATTGTGGAAATTAGTCCCGATGCGGCTATTGTACAAGAGGAGACATTCGCGCCGATCCTCTACGTCATGCGTTATGAGACCTTAGAAGAGGCGATCGCAATTCATAATAACGTCCCCCAAGGCCTCTCTTCTGCCATCTTTACCGAAAATTTCCGCGAAGCCGAATATTTCCTTTCACCTGCGGGTTCCGATTGTGGCATCGTCAATGTTAACATCGGGACTTCTGGTGCAGAAATTGGCGGCGCATTCGGTGGCGAGAAAGAAACGGGTGGCGGAAGAGAGTCAGGAAGCGACTCCTGGAAAGCCTATATGCGGCGCGTTACCAACACCATTAATTATGGTACCGCGTTACCCCTCGCTCAGGGAATTCGATTTTTAGATAATTGATCTGCAATTGGTTTTCTTCTATTCTGCTGAAACAGTCCCATGTTGTTGTCGGAACAGCAGCATGGGTTGTGTTGGGTTTCGTACCTCAACCCAACCTACGCGACTCGGTATTCAGCACTCCCTCTCTAATGTATGTTCACTCGTTTATATCCGCGACTTCGGTTGCAAATTAGCTTTGCGGATCTGATTTTTAGTCTATTTTCCGGTATTCTCAAACAGGATTCTCAACCACCCCCTATCCTAAAGCAGTTTCAACAGGGAGATAAGCAAGTTTTAGTGACGCTTTCTGTGAGAACTGCGTTTGATTTGCTGTTACAAGCGCTAAATTTACCGCCAGGAAGCGAAGTGTTAATGAGTGCGGTGAATATTCGAGATATGGGGGAGATTGTTCGGCGACATGGGTTAGTTTTAGTCCCCATTGAGATTGATTTTGATACCCTTAAACCGGATATCCAGCAATTAGAAGCTTTGATTTCGCCCCAAAGTAAAATCTTGTTAGTTGTTCATTTATTTGGCACAGTTATTGATATCCAACCGCTGCTTGAGGTTTGTCAAAAACATCAAATTCTGGTAATTGAAGATTGCGCGCAGGCTTTTTGCGGGGAGTCCTATTGCGGCGATCCGCAAGCCGATGTCAGCTTGTTCAGTTTTGGTCCAATCAAGTCCTGTACAGCGTTAGGGAGTGCGATCGCATCTATCAAAGATTCTACTCTCACCGAACAGATGAGACAAATTGAGGCTAGCTATCCCCAGCGCAGCGAACTTTGGTTTTATCGGCGAGTTTTAAAATATTGCGGATTGAAGTTTCTCTCAATTCCGCTAATTTATCAACAGCTTATTGCTGTTTTATTGAAATTAAAACTTAATCCAGACACAACCATTAATGCTCTAACCAGAGGCTTCAGTGGGGGAGACTTAATGGCTAAAATCAGATATCGTCCACCCCAAGGAATGCGCCAACTCTTGTGGCATAGATTGCGAAGTTTTGATAATCTTTGGTTCAAAAATCGGGAAGCTAAAGCACGCCTTTTAATTGCCAATCTTTCCCCAGAGATTGTTTACCCTGGAAATCAGACCAATTTTCACTCCTTTTGGGTATTTCCAATTCTGGCAGATAACCCAGACTTGCTGATTCAAAAACTCCGAGAAAATGGCTTTGATGCCACGCGGGGGAATACTAGCTTAACCCATCTCCAGACTCAATCGGAGAATTCAGGCAATTATTTAACGCCAGAACATTTAAGCGAAAAAATAGTTTATCTACCGCTATCGGAAGCGTTACCTGATGAAGAGATTGTGCGTCTTGCTCAAATGGTGAATAGCTTTTTGTGCAAGCCTATCCCAGCCTGAGCATGAATGTAGCGCGGATCGGGGTGGATTGCAAGTGCCCGTTGATAGGATTCTATCGCATTGCCATAGGCCTGCATATCGTTGAATAACAAGCCTCGGTTAAACCAAGCTTGATGGTATTGGGGGTTTAAGGCGACGGCTTTGTCATAGGAAGCCAAGGCTTGAGGATACCGCTTTAAAGCACTTAAGGCATTACCCCGATGGTTCCAAGCTGGGGGATAATTGGGGTTAAGCGCGATCGCTCTATCGAAAGCTGCGATCGCGTCTTCATAGGCTTCAGTCTGGCATAACCGACAACCCCGGTTTTCCCAAAATTCAGGCGTTTGTTCAGAGTCATTCATGTTATTGTCCGATCGCAATAGTTCTATTATCGCGATCGCACTCCCATTTATGCCTCTACCCAAACGGAAACTGAACCCCCTTTACACCGAAACTCCGCCCAACCATATTCATTGGTAACGATCGCTTCTGGGATATGCTCGGTAATATCGATAAATCGCGTATTGGGTTTACCCACTTCCATCCACTTCAACCCATCGGAACCATTGCTGAGGATAACCGCGATCGCGTGAGGATGCTGTTCGTTCCCTAAGCGAGTCCAGCCAATCGTATTGGGATGGTCAAAATAATCGTACTGCGGGCCGTAGGCAAAGTTGCGCCGAACGTAGAGAAACTTATCAATCAGCCAGCGATGGGAGGGTAGAATAATTCGGTAGCGGTTGCCATCGCGTCCCCAATCCTCGTAATCTGCGCCATAATAATCGGCATGGAAAACGCAAGGATAGCCTTCCCCTCGCAACAGAATTAAGGCATAGGCTAGAGGTTTAAACCACGCTTCTACGACCGATTCTAGCGCCTGCAAGGGCTGAGAATCGTGATTTTCGACAAAAGTGACCGCATGAGTCGGTCGCTGCTGCATCAGCGTTCCGTCTAAGATCCGCCGCAGATCGTAATGGTTTCCTGACTTACTGGCGACATGGAAATTATAGTGCAGGGGAACGTCAAACACGCACATACAGCCGCGCACTGCATCGATATACCAGTTTAAGGTATGAATATCGGGATACCAGTATTCCCCCAGCAGAAACAAGTCTTTACCCGCATGACGTTCTAAGGCTTCCAACCACTGGGGAAAGAACCAGGCGGAAATATGTTTAATAGCATCTAAGCGAAACCCATCGACTTGGGTGGTATCGAGATACCATTTCCCCCAGTACGTTATCTCGCCGCGTACTGACTCATGCTGAAAATCTAAGTCGCATCCCATCAAATAGGCAAAGTTACCGTTTTCTAGGGCAACATAGTCATCAAATTGCTTGCCTTCAATTAAGTAAACCGTATCGCGATCGCCAGAATTATACGCGTTATAATCCACCGCATCAAAATGCCACCAATGCCACTCAAAGCTAGAGTATTTTCCTTGGCGTCCGGGAAAGTTAAACCCAGTATAGCTTTGAATTTCGTGCAATTCCCCTTTGGGCCACAAGCGATTATTCTGGGGAAAAGGAAGCGCCCGAAACGTTTCTGCGCGATCGCCTCCCATCATATGATTAAGGACAGCATCGCCATAAACTTGAATGCCGACAGAATGCAGAGTTGCGATCGCGCTAAGATATTGTTCGCGAGTGCCATACTTAGTACGAATAGACCCTTTTTGATCGAATTCCCCTAAGTCAAACAGATCGTAAACCCCATACCCCACATCGCTTTTACCTGCCATTCCCTTATAAGCAGGGGGAAGCCACAAGGCGGTAAAGCCTGCCTTCGCCAGTTCTGGGGCTAAATGCTGAGTCTTATCCCACAGGGTACCATCATCCGGGATGTACCAGTGGAAATATTGCATCATCGTTCCATTGAGTTCAGCCATGCTGTCTCCTATGCTTAGAGCGATCGCAGTTTCTGTCTGTTGCAACGTTAACCGTTAAAAATCCGGTTCAATTATGGACTTTAGTCGTAACATTTAGACAGAAGGCTGGGAACCTGCATGGGTGAGATACAACACCTGATTGACTGATACTCACTGCTGAAAGTCCTATGAGTTGCGTAGGTTAGGGTTGTGTTGGGTTTCGTACCTCAACCCAACCTACGCTACGCGACTATCCACGCGCTTACTCTTGCGGGGTGCTATCCGGATCGGTAATATCGGTAAGATCGCGATCTTGCGCGTCTTCGAGATCGGTAACAACCTCCCCTTGTATTTGTTCGGGAACCGTCGGTTCGTAAAACGTGGCAATATCCCAGTCATTGGTCAGCCAAGCGGCACCGAAGGGGAGAAGATAGAATAAGGCTGCAATGTAGGCGATCGCGGTAATGCGATTAGCCGTTATCCAGCTTACCGATTTTTGGGCTAACCATACCGGAATTTCCCGCACTTTCTTGAGGGGAAACAGAAGTGCGATCGCTAGAATATCAAAAACCATGTGAACTAGCGCCACCAGCAACGATGCAATTCCTTCTGCATCGCCATTTCCCGCCAGCGAAAGCGCTGCAATTAAAGCTGTGGTGGAGGTGCCAATATTTGCCCCTAAAAAGTAAGGAAGTGCCTGTAATGCGGCAACCACCGCTAAGGCAATTAACGGGATAATGACAGAAGTGGTAATGCTAGAACTTTGGACAGCAATGGTAATCAAAAGTCCAAATAACATCGCTTGCCACCAAGAACCAAACAGGTATTTTTTAATTTTTCCTTCTAAGTCTTCGTTGAGCAAGGCTTTCAACACTTTAACTAAACTTCTGAGGGCAAAATACAATAAAGCAAAGGCAATGATTAATACTAACCAACCTGTCTCCTGAGTTAAACCCACAATTAACCCGGCTAGCGGTTCAACCACAACATCAATCGGACTAAAAAGTTCAATCGCACCAATGCCAACAATTAAATTTGTAACCTGAGTAGCGGGCCAAGAAAGAACATTGAAAAACAACTCTAGAGGCAAGAAAATCGCGACGGCGATAATATTGAAAAAGTCTAGAACCAATGCCCCCGTAAAGGCTTTCCTAAACTCATCTCGGTTGTGGAAGTGACCTAACGCAACAATCGTATTGGTAACGCTAGTCCCAATATTAGCCCCCAACATAATTGGAATTGCGCCCGCCACCCCAAGCGTACCCGATGCAACCAAGGCGACAGTTAAAGAAGTTGAAGTAGAAGAACTTTGTACCAGAGTTGTAGCTAAAATACCGACAAATACGCCAGCAATCGGATTAGCCGTTGTTGCCAATAAAAATTCTGCTGCATTTTCTCCCATTAACTCAAAGGCATCTCCTAATAATTCGAGACTCGTAAAGAAAATAAGTAAAGCCAGCAGCAAACCTATGAATTTCCAAATTTGCCCTTGAGGAAGGACTTGACTGATTCGTTTCATCAATTTTCCTCTTAAAATTCCAAAAAACTGCGCTTGCAGAAATCTCTTCTGCAAAAAGAATTTTTACCTTAAGGGCTTGCTGGATGTTGACTTTGGTAAGCTTTATGCTTTCACTTTATTGATGAGGTTGAAGAGAAAGGATAAGTTAGGGTTAAAATTGAATTAAAATCCGTAAGTTCTCCCAAAAGCCTCCCCCAAGACTGAAATTACCTCACTCTTGAGAAAGAATTTGAGGCAATTCTTAAGATGACGCCAACAAACCGATTTTTAGGGTAAAGTTGCGTCAGTCTTGAGAGTCACTTAAGCTAGCAACAAGCTATTCAAAAACCGATGAGCAATTGCTTCGATCGACTCACCGGAATTGGCAACCGGATCGCCCTACAGCAATGCATGACAGATTTGATCGAGGAGGCGAAAGCTTTTGCGATCGTTTTCATCGATATCGATAGTTTCGCTTACTTCAACGATCGCTACGGACATGACCAAGGGGATGCTCTGCTTGGGCAACTTGCCGTTTTAATTCTCCAACAGCTTCCGGCTGAAGCGCAACTCTTTCGCACTGGAGGCGATGAATTTCTCGTATTACTCCCGAATACACCGCTAGCGGATGCGATAACTTTTGGCGATCGCATCCGGATGGCGATCGCGCAGCATTGCTGTCATTTTCCCATGCAACGCTTAGAATTTGCACCCGATGGCCGCTCCAAAGAGATAGAATTTTTACCCACAGTATCCTGTAGTGTTGGCCTCTACCCAGAACACGGTCAAGATTGGATGAGTTTAATGCAAGCCGTAGACGAAGCCATGTACAAGCACAGAACTCAGTTTGGCAGAAATCAAGTTGCAGTGGTAGAGGGTTGAAGAGGTGGGGGTATAGGTAAGCGTCGGCGAATTTTGGCTTCTCCCATTGGCGGACGGGCGATGATGTTGGATATGTTAGCGATCGCAGACCAGTTCCAAGTAAAAGGGCTTATTGAGTATATGCGTCAAAATGCTCAAAAACGAGCTGAATATTACACTTCAATGCGAGAGAGGTTTAAGGAAAATGACCGTTTTCAAGAGCTATTTGAAATGCTGGATAATGACGATCCAGAATTAGCTGAACTTCCCTATCATAAAAAGCTAGATTTCCTGGGTTTTTATGAAGATATTGCATTGATGGTAAACTCTGGTCTTTTGAAAAAGCCAGTTGCTCACTACATGTTTGCTTATTATGCGATAAGGTGCTGGGAAAGCAATAATTTTTGGGACAATCTAAATCGAGATTCCCCATACTGGTTTCTTTTTCGGGATTTTGTTAATCAGATGCAGAAAGTGGAGAAGTCCTTAATGCAGAAGCCTCACCCCATTAGACGATATAAACTGTGAAATAGCCAAAACCATAAGGATAGACTATGTTAGACGAAACAACCCTCGAACGACGTTTGGTCATTCTTGAGCAGGCAGTCTCTGACCTACAACGCAAGGTTGACAGTAAGCCTGCACCTGAAAACTGGTTGCAGAAGCTTATTGGCTCAATCTCTGATGAAGCAGCTTTCCTTGAAGTCTTAGAGTATGGGCGTACTTTCCGTCAAACTGATAAGCCTATTGATGAGAATGATGAGCAATCATGAAGTATCTGCTCGACACTGACCACATCAGTTTTTTACAGCGACGCTCAGGCACAGAATTTGCTTGTTTAACGATTCGGATGGGTCAATACTCCCCAACAGATTTTGCTTTATCTGTTGTTAGTTTGCATGAGCAGGTGCTTGGTGCTCACAATTTCATCAATCGTGCTTCTACAAATAGGGACATGATGCGTGGATATGCTCTGTTATTGGAAATCCTTGAAGGTTTTTCACTGGCTCCGGTTTTACCGTTTGATAGTGCAGCGATTGCAGTATTTGACCAGATGCGAGGACAACGGGTTCGTGTCTCTACGATGGACTTGAGAATTGCAGCGATTGCTATGTCACGCAGCTTGATACTGTTGACTCGAAATATTAGTGATTTCAGCAAAGTTCCAGGTTTAGTGACGGAGGACTGGACGGTGTAGAGCAAACAGGCTAACAATCCTGTTGGAGCGGACTTTTGAGATCCTAGTTTGGTTTGAAGCCCATGCACCAGGAGTAATCCTTTGTTAGCGCAAAACAGAACCCCGAAGGAGCCTTATATGAGTCAATATCTGAAGCGTCAAGGAATCGATATTGACATCAAAGAACTACAAGGATTAAGACGCAACGGATCGGTTGTAGGGAACTGAGTCGGTAAACTCTTGATTTGGGCGTTGGAAAGGTCTGTACGCTCAAGTTGTCTAGTTGCGATCGCGTCTGTTAATTGAGACTCTTTACGGGGCGCAAGCGGTCGAGGCGGAGTTGGTGATTGGGGCTAAATAGGGAGAAAAAGGCGAGTAGAATAATGGAGATGGTGGTCAGGGCGGTTCCGGCCGCGATCAAGCTATCGCTATTGCTGGCAACAAAGAAGTCTTCTATCCCCTTGACTCTAGATTGACCTGGGAGTGATTACCACCTTCCGCCTCTAGCACCTGAAGCATAGAGCAGGAAATAATAAAGAGAAAACAAATTAATCAAAGCCTACACCAACTCGCTAGAGTTACGACTTAAAAGCTAAGATTCTGTAAGCAATCGGTGAGCATTATACCTCAATGCTATTTGTGTAAATTAGGTTTCTTGCTTGTGTCATTCTTTGCAGAGTTGCCAGTATTTTTAGTAGATTCATCAAGATTTTGTCCGTTATCTACTTCAACTAGTCCATCAATCTCAGATTCATCAGAGCGAGTATCTTCAGATGTTTTTAGCGCTTCCTCTAGCATCGCTTGCTCATTACTTTCTTCCTGACTTGCCAATAATCCTGCATACTTAATCCTCTCTAGACCTTTTTGAAATCCGCTATACTCATCGATTGCTTTATTCGTATCAACATCAAGTTTATAGTCACGGCGCAAATTTTGGATTGCAGCTTTGATTGCCTCAATCTCTTTGATTGATTCATTTTCCGTATTTGTCTCTAAAATACCTTCAATTTCATCTAACAAAATAAATCCATCTTCACGCCTAGCTGAGATAGGATGACGTGCATTAAAGTCTTTCTTACGACGTTGTATTTTTTGAGATAATCTTTCATCCGTCAATTTTTGCTGGGCACGACGCTGCATAGTATTTAATTTTTTGAACAAAGCCCTGAAATTTTTTTCAAAAGCTTGAAGAGCATCCTTTTGAGATTCGGACAAATCTTGTTTTCGTGACCACTCATTCACCACTCTAATAACATTACGAGCAAATCCGATTTTATTAATCTGTAAATCTTGAGTAGGAAGATCTCCTAAACTTTCCTGTAGAGCATCAAGTATCGTTTGACTAGAAAGTTTTTTGAGAACTAAATCTTCGGTTAACGGAGAAAGCTCTGACTCGTCTACTTTTAAAAATTCTTGCAAATAAAACTTGGTTGCTTGTATACAAATTGTCAATGGAATGATATCTTCTATTTCAATATTAGGGTTTACATTGCCCTCTGCTAAACTGAACTCTTGCTGAATATCTCCAAGCTGAAGAATAAATTGCTCTCTAAGAAGAGGTCTTCTGTGGTGTCCACCTTTACCCAACAACTGTTTCTTAGCTTCAGTTCCGCTCTTATCACTGTCTAACAAGACAATTACTGCTGGTTGCTCTACATCTCTTCCACGAGCTAGATACACTAAATACGGAATATGTGATGCTGAACCTGATGGAACAATAGTAATTTGATTCAAGTCTAAAGTTTCTAAGTTAGGGCTTTCTCTTGCACGTAAGTATGTCGTTACTCCTGCAATAAGAATTTGATCGGAAAGACCCTCAACCATCAAATTGCAGTTGCCAATGAAAGTGGTTTCTCCAACATAGGCACCTATTGAAGACCTCAAAGGTTCATAATGATTTCTTGCTGCATCTTTAACAACCCTCGTTCCTTCGTCTTCATTTCCTTTTTGTAAAACTCGAATACGTTCAGCATGATTCTTATCAATTAGAAAAGGAGAATGAGTTACATAGATCACTTGAATTGGATCGGTTAAGTGAGAATTAGTTCCAGGATCTGCAAATAGATCAAATACCTTGAGTAAATCCTGCTGCGCTTGACTAGATAGATATGCATCTGGTTCATCCATTAATAAAATTTCAGATTTGGTCGAGTGAGATTTATGGGAACGATACTGAACAAAGTAGCTGAGGAAGTATCGTAAACCTTGACTTCTTTCATCAAAAGAGTATTCGGTTCCAGTTCGATCGGTTATAGTGAAAACTAAATCATAGTCTCTTGCCATTACTTTTAAGCAAAAATTACGATCTTGAACCCAATAATTTGGAAAGTTCAAATGGATAGCAAGCTGCCGATTTATTTTCTCAATAATTCCATTTGCATATCCTTGCATACCATTTTTAATGGCTTCAGTTAAATCTAATAAAGCTTTAGTATCAACTTCAGCAATTTCACAAATTAATTTATAAGCAAGTTCAAACTTCTTCTCTCTTAGTGCTTTATCGTCATCGCTAAAATTTACTTCACCCAATGCGGAAACGATTGCCTTGACTGATTCAACTGCCTTATCATCAATCTGTTCTCGTTTCTCACCTAAAAGGTTGCGAACTTTACTAATCACTTCTGGATTGTCGCTGAAGTGGTCAAGCGCATCTACTATTCTATTTCGTTGTTTTTGATCTAAAAGTTCAAATTTTTTACTTTCTAGATAATTTTTCTCACCTATTTTAACTATTTTTTTAATAGGCACACTGGGAGGAAGTGCAATACTAGATTCAATTTTCAGAATTCTAGGAAGTAAATTCTGAATTTCAATATTTATATTTCTTTTTGCTCCATTAATTTTATAGGGTCTATAATCTCCTTTTTCAGGTAAATAAAAATATTGAAATTCAGAATT